>JBJHAY010000029.1:2712-17336 GCA_050485205.1 Gammaproteobacteria bacterium | reverse complement strand
CCTACATGCGTACCGACTCCACCCACCTCAGCGGTGATGCCATCAACATGGTGCGCACTTACATCGACAAACATTTCGGTGAAAAATACCTGCCCGCCAAACCGAACTGGTACAGCAGCCGCGAAGGCGCCCAGGAAGCTCACGAAGCGATACGGCCCACCGATGTCAATGTGCGCGAGAACTCCTCGGCTCTGGGGAGCATGGAGCGCGATGCGGTGCGTCTTTACAATCTGATCTGGCAACAATTCGTGGCCTGTCAGATGACGCCGGCAACCTATAAAAGCAGCACTGTGGCGGTACAGGCTGGCGACTACGAATTACGCATCAAGGGCCGCATTCTGCAATTCGACGGTTATACCAAGGTGTTTCCCACTCCCGCCGGGGAAGGCGATGTGGAACTCCCCGACATCAAGGTCGGTGACATCCTGAAGTTGCGTGACTTGCTGCCCAAGCAGCACTTCACCAAGCCGGCGCCGCGCTATACCGAGGCAAGCCTGGTGAAAGAGTTGGAAAAACGCGGCATCGGCCGTCCCTCCACCTATGCCTCGATCATTTCCACGATCCAGGACAGGGGCTATGTGAAGTTGGAGAACCGGCGTTTCTATGCCCTCAAGATGGGCGATATTGTCACCGATCGCCTGCGGGAAAATTTCTCCGAATTGATGGACTATGACTTCACCGCCAACATGGAAGAAGCCTTGGACGAAATCGCCACTGGCAAGAAGCAGTGGATAGATGTGCTGGACGAATTCTATGACCATTTCACGAAACAGTTGGAGCAGGCCCAGTCAGACGCCCAAGGCATGCGCGCCAACACCCCCACCGATACCGACATTGCCTGTCCGCAATGCGGACGGCAGATGCAGATACGCACTGCGTCCACCGGCGTCTTTCTTGGTTGCTCGGGCTATGCACTGCCACCCAAGGAACGCTGCAAATCCACCATCAATCTGATTCCCGGCGATGAAGTCATCAGCGTCGATGCCGACGATGAAGCCGAATCCAGACTGTTGATCAAGAAGCATCGTTGCAAACTCTGTGGCTCCGCCATGGACAGCTATCTGCTGGACGAAAAGCGCAAACTTCATGTGTGTGGCAACAATCCCGGCTGCCCAGGATTTGAAGTGGAAACCGGCAGTTTCAAACTGAAGGGTTATGATGGCCCGACACTGGAATGCGACAAGTGCAGTGCCGAAATGCAATTGAAAACCGGCCGTTTCGGCAAGTACTTCGGCTGTACCAATACCGAGTGCAAGAATACCCGCAAGCTGCTGCGCGATGGCACCGCGGCACCACCCAAGGTGGATCCGATTGCCATGCCGGAATTGGCCTGTGAAAAAGTCGATGACCACTATGTGCTGCGCGACGGCGCTTCCGGCATTTTCCTCGCTGCCAGCAAGTTCCCCAAGAACCGTGAAACCCGCGCGCCACTGGTGGCGGAACTGATTCCCTATCGCGACCGCCTGGACCCCAAGTACCGCTACTTGACCACTGCGCCCGTGCGTGATCCCGATGGCAACAATGCCGTCATCCGCTTCAGCCGCAAGACCAAGGAGCAATACGTGCAAAGTGAAGTGGAGGGCAAGGCCACTGGTTGGCGCGCCTTCTACCGCAGTGGCAAGTGGGTTGAAGAACGCGGTGCGGCGGCCAAATCTGCCACGAAACGCCCCCGTGGAAGAAAACGGGCCTGACAGCCCGCGACAACAGTGGTCTCGGCAACATGGCAATGCGCTCACTAGGCATACGCTGGCTGGTTTACGGCATACACGGGCTTGTCGCCCTGGGCTTGCTGTGGATGCTGGGTCTGTTGGTGGCAGATCGCTGGGAAATCCCCCTGGGGCCAGCCCAACGCCATGAAGCCAGGGTGATCTCACGTGGCCTCAACTTCGATCTGGGCTACGCCAATGCACGGGTCACCGCGATGGTAAGGCTGCGCAATGGCGAGGAGGGGGAAGTGATGATGCCCACTGACGACATCTTTGCCATCGGCCAGGAAGTCCCTGTGTTGCGGCAAACCTTGCTGCTGCGCCCACCCCGCATCGAATATCTGGACGAACGCCCGTAGGAGCCTGGCCTGCAGGTGACCTGAGGCTTTTCTCAATCCAGAATCACAATTCCACGATCAAGACTGAAGGGATCTGATTGCTGCTATCGCTTTCGGTCCCCAAATCAAGCTTGCTGTCGCGAGCAGGGCTCGCTGCTACAGAGTGCGCTTTGGAAGAATGCCACGCAGACGGTCACGAGCTTCCAGAATGACACGCTCAGTGGTTTCCCAGTCGATACAACCATCGGTCACCGACACGCCGTATTTGAGTTGATTCAGATCCTGGGGGATATCCTGCCGGCCAGCGTGAATGTTGCTCTCCAGCATCAACCCCACAATGCTTCGATTGCCTTCCTCAATCTGCTTTACCACATCTTCCAGCACTTGCGGTTGCAGATTTGGATTTTTGTTGGAGTTGGCATGGCTGCAATCGATCATGATGTTGCTGGTGACTGCGGCCGCCTTGCACAGTTTTTCACACTGAGCCACGCTCACCGCATCATAGTTGGTGATGCCATTGCCGCCACGCAAGACCACATGGGCATAAGGATTGCCACGGGTGTGGATCACCGCCACTTTGCCCTGGGGGTCGATGCCGAGGAAACGGTGGGGCTTGGAGACCGCCTGCAAGGCATTGATGGCAACGGTGAGACCGCCGTCGGTGCCATTCTTGAATCCCACCGGCGAGGTGAGACCACTGGACATCTCACGATGGGTCTGTGACTCAGTGGTGCGGGCGCCAATGGCGGACCAGGTGATGATGTCGTGCAGGTATTGGGGTGAAATCGGGTCCAGCGCCTCGGTGGAAGTGGGCAGGCCCATGGCGCTGAGATCCAGCAACAGTTTGCGGCCAATTTGCAGCCCTTCCTCAATTTTGAAACTATCATTCAGATAAGGGTCATTGATGAGGCCTTTCCAACCCACGGAAGTTCGTGGCTTCTCGAAATATACCCGCATCACGATGAACAGCGTGTCGCTCACCTTGTCCGCCAATTGCTTCAGGCGCCTGGCATAGTCCATGGCGGCATCCACGTCATGGATGGAACAGGGGCCCACGACTATGAACAGGCGGTGGTCCTTGCGATCGAGAATGTCACGGATGATCTGGCGATTGTTGAGTACGTTCACCAGGGCTTCACCCTGCAACGGCAACTGCCGCTTCATGGCTTCCGGAGACATCAGGGTCTGGTAGGACGCCACATTGATGTTTTCCGCATGTCGGGATGCGCCGGTATCGAGCTGATTGGTATCTGGACTGCTGGTGGCCATACACGGGTCCTGCTTGGCTGCACATGTCAAAGGGCGCGCATTATACCGCTTTTATCCCTGTGGAAACAAAATCCCCGTGCCATGTGGTGTGCAGGATTACCCCTTGCCTCGTGTGGAGACGGGAATTAACCGGCCACCTCGCCAGCCGGCAGTTCCAGCCATTCCGGAATTGCACTGAAAAACAGCGCCAGGCGCTGAGGTCTGTCCTCCATGACCCGGAACAGGGCACCGTATTGCAGCAATTGTGAGTGATGCTGCTGGGCTTGCAGCGCCAGGAAGTCAGACAGGGATTGGCCAAAGGCTGGCCGGGTGGATTTGTAGTCAATGATCCAGCGGGTGCCGTCACCATCGATGAAAGTTCTGTCCACTACGTATTCACGGCGCAAGCCATGGCGAAAATCACTGAGCGCCACTTCACAGCGGCTGTCCTGGTGGGATGGATCCAACAACCAGGCACCACGGGGGTGTTCCAGACACTGACGCAGTTCCTGTCGCAGGCCTTGCAATGCCTGCTCCAGGGCCTCTGCATCGGGACACAGTGGGGCGAGGCGACGGCGCCAGCGCGTCAGCAGATGCGGTGGCAGAGGGTCGAGGCACAGACCATGGGTCACCGCCAGTTGCAGGCAGTGATGCAAAATCTTACCCCGGGTTTTCTCCAGTTGGTGTTTGTGTTCAGCATCCACCGGGGCCTCGGGTTCGGCATCAGGCTCGACAACCAGGGCCGGTTCCAAGCTGGGATGCTGCCAATCGGCGGGCAGACGCCAACTCCGATACAACGGAGTCGTGTCAGGCTCCTTGGCTTCCCGCGCGGCCTCTACCGGGTGCCATTGCACCGTATCGGCAATATCGCCGCTGTTCAGTGCCTGCCATACCCGGGCCAGCAAGGTATTGTCGCCAGGGGACTTGATGTCACCATCCTTGCCGCGCCGCACTACGCCCAGCAACCAGGCGTGGCGGACGGCCCTGGTGACCCCGATGTAGAGCAGGCGGGTATCCTCTAGCTTGCCACGCTCGCCTGCCTCCGAGTCCAGATAAGCGTAGACGGCATCCTCCTCTTCACCTCTGGGAGCCGGCAGCGCCATCAGCAGTCGAGCCTCACCATGCCGGTCAATA
Organism: Gammaproteobacteria bacterium; assembly: GCA_050485205.1. Classification (GTDB taxonomy): domain Bacteria; phylum Pseudomonadota; class Gammaproteobacteria; order Pseudomonadales; family Pseudohongiellaceae; genus JAVVEZ01. Next base: position 12,910 of record JBJHAY010000029.1, on the reverse strand, counting down.
TGTTCCTTCCATGACAGCAGGGGCTTGTCATCCTGGCGATTGCCCCGATGCAGGCCCGGCAAAATCACATAGTCGAACTCCAGTCCCTTGGCCTTGTGCAGGGTCATGACCTGCACGGCATTGGCCTCGCCCACCACCTGGTTGCCATAACGGGCTTCCAGGGCTTGTTCGAAGCGATGGATGTCGACGATGTCAGTGGCGTTCTCGTGCTTCTCCAGCAACTGAAAAAAACTTTCAAGATTGGCGGCTTCCAGGTTGGGGGGGAGGGTGGCCGGGCCTCCCAGCTCAATCCAGGTTTGTTCCAGCCATGCTCGCAGTGGTTGCCGCCCCCGCCGTTTCCTGGCGGCCGCCAATACCGGCACTATCCGTGTCAGGCGCGCGCGGCCATCGGCGGATACCAGGGCCTTGCTGGCGCAGTCCTGCAACACCTGCCAAGGCAGGCAACCCAGTGTTCTGGCCCGCAAGCCCAGGTCCAGGATGTCGGCCATGGTCAATCCGGCCCAGGGCGCCCTCAGAATGGCAAACCAGGCGGTGATGTCGGCTGGGTTCAACAAGGCCTTGCACAGATTCAATAAGTCCATGATGGCGGGGTAGGACAACAACGGGTCGATCTCACTGGCATGCCAGCGCAGGCCGGCCTCCCGCAGTGCCGGCACAATGTCGCGCAGGTGACCGCGGGAGCGCACCAGGATGGCGATGCCGCGCTGTGGATGACGTTCGCGCAATTGCTGTACCAATGCCGCCACTTGCCTGGCTTCGGCCCATGACTCGTCGTGGCTGTCCAGATCGTCCTGTTCACGATCGCTGACCAGCATCAAGGTGGAGACACCACTGTCCTCCTGATCCGGATGCACCGCCTCGCTGGCGGCATAGCGCACGGCACCACGGCCAATGTCGTCCTGGCCGGGAAAGGCTTGTCCGAAGACCTGGTTGACCCAGCGCACCACGGCGCTGTGACTGCGAAAATTGGCGCGCAGTTGCAGACTGGCGAGGCGCACGTCGCCGATTCCCTGGTCACGGGCAGCCAGAAACAGACCCACATTGGCGTTGCGGAAGGCATAGCAGGACTGCATGCCGTCACCCACGATGAACAGGCTGCGGCCATCCCCCATGCTCCAGCCCCCGGTAAGCTTGCGCAACAATTGCATTTGCTGGCTGGAAGTATCCTGAAATTCGTCCACCAGAATGTGGCGAATACGATAGTCCAGGCGCAGGGCCAGATCCGCCGGATCATCCTCATCCCCCAGCGCCGTCAGGGCCGCGGTGCTGACCTGCACATAGTCCGCCACGCCATGGCGGCGCAGCACCAGGGTCAGGTTGGCGGCCAACAGACGCAGCACACGGGTGAGGGCGGCCAGCACCTGCCATTGGCTGTCCCGGTAACGGCTTGCTGGCAACTGTCGCAATAGTTGCAGCAGGGGCAACATGCCTGGATCACTGGCCAGCTCAGCCAGCAACTGCTGGCCGACTTCCTTGTGGGCCGCCAAAGTTTCCTTGTCGCTACCCTTGGCGCTGGACGGTGCCGGGAAGCCCTCGCTGGCGGCGAGCCGCTTGCGCCAGTCCCCGGACTTGGACTTGGTCAGACACAGGGCGCTGATGGCTTGCCATGCCTGCAACTGCTCGGCGCTGGCGGCTGGCAAGCCCGACTCGGGCCAGGCATGATATGGATTGTCGGCGCCTGATGTTGCCAGATGATCCCTGGCCTGGTTCAGCACCGAGCAGAGAAGCGCGGCGTGGGGAGCCAGGCGGGTCGCGGTTTCCGCCAGTTGGGCATCCACCAATTCCGCCAGATTGTCCTCCAGTATCTTGCGCGCCGCGGCATCATCGGCACTGGCGGCAACGATATTGGCCAACCATTGGTCACGTTTGGCCAACAAGCCCGCCAGCAGGTTTTGCAGGCCGTTGAGATTGTTGTGGTGATGGCGCAGCAGCAGGGCGATGTCATCGGCGGCGCTGTCAGCGTCATCCAATTGGGCCAGGGTTGTTTGTGCCGCCTCCTGATAGTAGGGCTGCATGTCTTCGCTGATCTCGGCCTGAGCGCCGAAATTGGCCACCACGGGTAATTGCGCGGTGATGAAGCTGTTGAAACCATCAATGGTCATGATCCTGAGGCGCCGGGTATTGTCCAGCAACTGCCAGCCCAGGGCCTGGTCCTGGCGCAGGGCGGCCTGGGCCAGGCGCAGGGTCATGGCCTGATGGGCTGGCATCAGGTCTATCTCGGTGCTGTCGAGGCCGCGGGCTTCCTCCAGTTTGCCAAGCAAACGCTGGCGCATCTCGGCGGCGGCCTTGCGGGTAAAGGTAATGGCGAGGATTTCCTCCGGACATTGGCAGTGCGCCAACAACTTGAGAATGCGCTGGGTCAGCAGTTCCGTCTTGCCGGAGCCGGCGGGAGCCTGTACACAGTAGGAACCCTCGATATCCAGGGCCTGGTTGCGGGCATGGGTGTCACTGGTCAACTGGGCCGTCATCGCGCTACCTCGCCGATGCGGCACAGGCCATGCAGATGGCAAAACTGACAAGTGCTGCTTCGTTTCGGGCTTACCGGCGCCACCCCGGCCAGGCATTCCTCTGCCAGGGCGGCAAGATGCACGCGCCAACCCTCCTGCAACTCACGCCAGCTGTCAGGGTCCGGCTCAAGTCCTTTATCCAGGGCAATGCCGGGATGGATGGCGGGATCATGAATCAATCCCTTGTAGGCCATCTCCGCGGGATGCACATGGGCGTAGAGCAAGCCGCTGACAGTGCCCTTGGCAGCTTGCGCCAGCGCCTGCTGATAGAGTTGCAGTTGCACCTGATCGGGACGCTCATCGCGCCACTGAGCCATGGCTGGAGCCGCCTTGGCGGGAGAAGACTTGTAGTCAATCACCACCAGGGAGCCATCCGGCAAGCGGTCCATGCGGTCTATTCGCAGAGTCAGACGCAAGTTGTCGTGCTGCCATGTCACACGCACCTCCTCAGCTTCCACCTGGAACGGACCACGCTGGGTCTCCTGTGTTCGCAGCCATTGCAGCAGGAGTTCGACCAGGCGTTCCATTTCCAAATCCCGGAAGCGCCCCTGGAGCAACAGCGGATAATGTTTCAGCTGGGCATTGAGCGCGCTTTCCACCACCTCCCGTGTCAGCTTGTCCAATTGGTCACTGCCCATGGATTGCAGCATGGCGCTGTCGCCCAGGCGGCGCCACAAGGATTCGAGGGCGTGATGCAGGATGTTGCCGCTGGCAGTGGCGGGCAATCCAGTCGCGGGCGCCTGCAAGACTTCACTGCGCAGACGATGCCGGGCAAGACTCCGGAACGGGCAGGCAGCCTGATCACCCAGCAGGCTGTGGCCACCGCCCGCTGCCTCTGCCTCACGCCAAGGAAGAATGGCCACCTCCTCAAACAACGTTGTGTCCGCGGCCTGACGCAGACGCTGGTAGACAGCACCAAGACGGCTGTCAGTGGCCGACAGATCCAGCGGTGTGCCCGCCGCCACCTGCGTGTAGAGACTGGAGGCCTTGACCGGCATGTCATCGAGCATGGTGGCATGGCTCAGCACCACTTCCTCGGCAACATCACTCAGGATGCCTTGCAGCATGCGGCGCCCATGCTTGACCTGATTGCCAGTGTCCGCTTCGGGAATGCCATGACTGCGTTGCAGGGACAGGGGAATGAAGGAGCTCGCCCGCTGTTCCGGCGGCCATTGACTCTCGTCAAGGCCGAGAATCCAGGCATGGGTGAAAGGCAGGTTTTCCGCTTCCAGTGGCGTCATCACGCTGACCGCGGCTTGCCGCGGCCAGGGAGTACACGGTAGTTGTGCCGCCAACCAGCGCAACTGGGTGCGCATGCGGGGCAGGTCCGGGGCAGGCAGCAAGGGTGGCAAGCCCTGACAGGCCACCAGCAACTGCTGCCAGTCCTTGAGTGTACGGCTCATGGCGGCATCCATGGACTCTCCGGGCCAGCCCATTGCGGACAGTTGACGGTCGATGAAGTCGACCCAGACTTGCCAATGCTGACGCCCCTTGTGACGCAGACGCAGGTTTTCCACTTCCATCAATCCCTGAGCCAGACGTGGACAACACCAGGCTCTGCCCTCCTGCGCCGCCAGACGCCGCACATCAGCCAGTCGCACCAGGTTGACACCCGGACGCCGTAATTCCAGCTCCAGAAATCCACGGGCATCGGCTTCAGTATCGGCGGCGGCGATAAAAGGGCTGCGCAGCAACTGGCAGAACTCCAACAGGGGCAGCGTCTCCTGATTGAGATCAAGGATGCCCAGGGCGGTGGCGATGGCGGGCTGCAGATCCAAGGATTCACTGCCGCTGATGCTGAAGCGTGGGGTGGTTTCAGAGCCCAGCACATGACTGAAAATATGGGCAATGGCGTTGCGCTGACGCGACAAGGCAGGACAGATGACCGCGATGCGCGCATCTGCCTGCCGTTCCAGAATGGCGGCAGCCCAGGCCGCAGCCGCCTGTAGCTCGGCATCAGTGGTGGGGGCACGACATTTGCTCACCCTGGCAATCCGCTGTCTTGGTGCTTGCCAGTGCCGCAAGTGGCAACCGGCGCTCTCAAGACTGTCGAACAATGCCTGGTAGAGGGGAGGGGGCTGACTGAATCCGCACAGCAGCACTGAGGGAGGCGGCTTGAGCTTGCCGCTGTCGAGGGCATCGATGGTCAGTTCAATCACTTCCGAGAGGCTCACCAAGCCCGCGCCGGCACAGACTTGCGCATATTGAGCATGCCATTCCAGAAAAGCCCGAGTATCGGCCGATCTTCTTGTCTCGGGATGACGGCGCAGGCTTTCCAGCGGAATCCGCCATTGCAGCAGCGTACTCCAGGCCTGGCGCGCGGCCGAGGCCGTGGCACGCTGATTGAGCAGGTTGGCGCCACTGCCGACATTGCGAATGGCGTGCAGCCAGAGCATGAATTCATGGTGAGGCGCGAGAATGTCCGGAACCTCGTGATCAGCCACGCAGCCATAGTCCTGCCACTGCCGCGCCACCCAGATATCCACCGGATGAACAGCGGGGCTGGGACAAACCAATGATTCCGCCTGTTGCCGCCGGTGCTGGCCACAAGCATCCAGCAAGGCGACGGCAACCCGATGATTCGGGGTCAACACCAAGCCTCCCCGCGCCAGGTGAGCAAACAGGGTATCCTGGCTGTGAGAGGCGGCATTCTGCTTCATGGACTTCAGCCCGAATCACATATTGGGATAGTTGGGACCACCGCCACCTTCCGGTGGCACCCAGGTGATGTTCTGGGCCGGATCCTTGATGTCACAGGTCTTGCAGTGGACACAATTCTGGGCATTGATCTGAAACCGTGGACCATCACCATCCTCCACGATCTCATAGACACCAGCCGGACAGTAACGCTGAGCTGGCTCGGCATAAAGTGGAAGATTGTCACGAACCGGAATTTCCATGTCGCCCAACAACAAGTGGCAGGGTTGATCTTCCTCATGATTGGTGTTGGAAAGATACACCGATGACAGTCGATCGAAACTGAGCTTGCCGTCGGGCTTGGGATAGACCATGCGCTCACTGTTGTCGGCGCTTTCCAGGCTGGCGTGATCCGGCACCTGATCACGCAAGGTGAAGGGCAGGTGGCCACGGAACAGGCTTTGGTCGATGAAGGTCAGACAACTCCCCAGCAAGGTGCCAAACTTGTGCATGGCTGGCCCCGCGTTGCGGCCACGCCACAGTTCCTGCCACAGCCAGCTTTGCCGCAGGCGCTGTGGGTAGTCGGTGAGCACTTTGTTGTCCAATTCCCCCTCGCGTTCGAACAAGCTATCAGCAATGCTTTCCGCCGCCAGCATGCCGGACTTCATGGCGGTGTGCGTCCCCTTGATCTTGAGAAAGTTGAGTGTGCCGGCCTCATCGCCAACCAGGATGCCACCAGGAAAAACACATTCGGGCAGGGATTGCAGCCCGCCCTTGACCAACGCCCTGGCGCCATACGAAAGCCGCTTGCCATCCTGCAGATATTGACTGACCAAGGGATGATGCTTGAGACGCTGAAATTCATCGAAAGGGCTGAGCCAGGGGTTGCGGTAATTCAGATCGACAATAAGACCGACCACCACTTGATTATTGTCAAGATGGTACAGAAAAAAACCACCGGTGGTGTTACCAAATCCCAGTGGCCATCCGAGGCCGTGCACTACCTTGCCTGGCTTGTGTAGGGCAGGGGGGATTTCCCACAATTCCTTCAGGCCAATGGCGTAGTGCTGTGGTGAACAATCTCTGTCAAGGTCAAAGCGACGGATCAGCTGCTTGCCCAGGTGTCCACGGCAACCCTCGGCAAAAACCGTGTATTTCGCCAGCAGATCATAACCAGGGGTATAGGATGACTTGCGATTGCCATCACGGCCAACTCCCATGTCGCCAGTGGTAATGCCAATGACGGAGCCGGCGTCATCATAGAGAATTTCCGCGGCGCTGAAGCCCGTCAGCACTTCCACGCCCAATGCTTCTGCCTTGGCTCCCAGCCAGCGGCACAGATTGCCGAGGCTGGCCACGTAGTTGCCATCATTGTGCAGTGCCCGCGGCACCAGGAAGGCGGGCAGTCGGCGGGATTTTTCGGCAGAAGTGAGCAGGTAAAAATCATCATCTTCGACCGCCGTCGTCAGCGGGACATCTTCTTCCTCGCGCCAAGCGGGAAACAATTCATCCAGGGCGCTGGTTTCGATCACGGCACCGGAGAGAATGTGAGCGCCGATCTCCGCGCCTTTTTCAATCAGACAAACGGAAAGTTCCTTGCCCCTGGCCTCGGCCAGTTGCCGCAGGCGACAGGCCGTGGAGAGTCCGGCAGGGCCGCCACCGACCACGATGACATCGAATTCCATGGATTCTCTAGTACTCAAAACTTGCTCCTTTTCAATCATGTTGCCTCAAGGCTTCCGGATTGCGCGACCCGATGTGTGTGACACGCGCTGGTTGCAGGCCGCCAGCCATGGGAATCCGCCGACGTTTTCATTATAATTGCGCGTTTGAGCAAATGCAGTCAAAACAACAGAAAAGCGGAATCTCATGAAAATACTGGTGGCAGTGAAACGCGTGCTGGACGCGAACATGAAAGTGAGAGTCAAGGCCGATCAAAGCGGCGTTGATCTCACCAATGTGAAAATGGCGATGAATCCATTTTGTGAAATCGCCGTGGAAGAGGCCGTGCGTCTCAAGGAGAAAGGCGTGGCCAGCGAAGTGATTGCCGTGTCCATCGGCGATGACAAATCCCAGGAACAACTCAGGTCCTCCATGGCGCTGGGTGCCGATCGCGCCATCCTGGTGAATACCGCCCACGAAGTTGAGCCGCTGGCGGTTGCGCGCATTCTGCATGTCCTGATGCAGCAGGAAGAGGCAGGCCTGGTACTGCTTGGCAAGCAATCCATCGACAGCGACAACAATCAGGTGGGACAAATGCTGTCGGCGCTGAGTGGCAGACCCCAGGCCACTTTCGCCTCCCGCCTGGACATCATCGATGCCAAGGCCGTGGTGACTCGAGAAGTGGATGGCGGCGAACAAACCGTGGCCTTGCGTCTGCCGGCCATCGTCACCACCGATTTGCGCTTGAACGAGCCACGCTATGCCACGTTGCCCAATATCATGAAAGCCAAGAAGAAACCCATCGACAGCATTGATGCCGACAGTCTCGGTGTTGATACCGCGCCGCGCCTGCAAACACTGGCCGTCCGCGAGCCGGCGGCCCGCAAGGCTGGTGTCATGGTAGCGAGCAGCGCCGAGCTGATGGAAAAATTGCGTAATGAAGCCAGGGTGTTGTCATGAAAATATTGGTCATTGCCGAACACAACAATCAAGCACTACAGGCTGCCACCCTGCCCGCGGTGACCGCGGCAGCTGCCTTCGGTGGCGACATCCATGTGTTGGTGGCGGGGGAGGGCTGCCGGCAGGTGGCGGAAACATGCGCCGGCCTGACTGGCGTCAGCAGCGTGTTGTTGGCACAGCACCAACAGTTGGCCCACCAATTACCGGAAAGCGTGACCCCGGTGGTGATGTCGGTGGCGGCTGACTATGATGTGATTCTCACTGCCGCCACCACCACTGGCAAATCCCTGCTGCCCAGAGTCGCGGCCCTGCTGGGGGTTGCCCAGATCTCGGAAGTGGTGGAAATACAGACAGCGGATACTTTTGTTCGGCCCATCTACGCCGGCAATGCCCTGGCCACCGTGCAGTCACGGGATGCGGTGAAAGTCCTCAGTATCCGTGCCACGGCCTTTGAGCCGGCTGGCAGCGCTGACAACACGGCAGCAATCCAGGAAATCCCAGTTCCCAGCCTCGACAGCGACAGTGAGTTCGTCTCGGAAGATCTGGTGGTCAGCGCGCGCCCGGAACTGGCGACGGCGGACATCGTCATCGCTGGCGGCCGGGGCCTGGGCAGCGCCGAAAACTTCCAGATGCTGGAGCGCCTTGCGGACAAGCTTGGGGCTGCCATCGGAGCCTCACGGGCCGCTGTCGATGCCGGCTATGCCAGCAACGACCTGCAGGTAGGGCAAACTGGCAAGGTTGTGGCCCCATCCCTGTACATCGCCGTGGGTATTTCCGGTGCCATTCAGCACCTGGCGGGCATGAAGGACAGCAAGGTCATCGTGGCCATCAACAAGGATGCCGAGGCCCCGATCTTTCAGGTTGCGGACTATGGACTGGTGGGTGATCTGTTTCAGATCTTGCCGGAACTGGAAGCCCTGCTCTGAAACACTTCCTGCCCCGAAATAACCTGCCCCGAAATAACCTGGCCTGAAATAACCTGGCCTGAAACAACCTGCCCTGAAACAAAAAGCCCCGTCAAGACAAGGAATTTTCGAAAAAACCCTAGCCTGGGCGGGGCTTGAAACAAGCTTCGGCCGCCGCTTGAGGCAGCAGTCGAAGCATGGGTTCAGGGATTAAAGCGGCAGTTTTGCCTGTTGCTGTGCCGGTTCCGAGGCGTTTTCCCCGCTCTGTTCAGCATTCTCGCTTGTCGCCTTGGACTGGCCACGGTTTCTCGGATCATTGGGGGCACGCTTTCTCTCGCGCTTGAAGGGTGCCTCCAGTGGCGCTTCTTCAGCGGCTTCCGCAGCTGACTTGTCAGCAAGGGCCGGCTGCTGGGCCTGGTCGGCATCTTCCCCGGCATCTTGCTGTATAGCTGCCTCATCCGCTGGCGCCTCTACAGCAGTATCTTCGGATGTCGTCACAGGCTCGACTTCAGGCTCGCTCGGATCGCTTACAGTTTGCGCTGCGGTTGCATCCTCTTCGGCCACACTCCCGGCTTCATCCTGCTGCTCCGTAACAGCAGCAGGGGAGGACTCGCTGGCCGCTTCCACATTCCCGGCGTGCGGGGCTGTCTCGGCGGCGGGCTCAATCCCATCGCTCACGGCTGGGGCCGTGGCAGTTTGTTCAGCAACATCACTGGCAAGCGCTGAGGTTTCTGTGACAGCGGCTACAGTAGTGACGTCTTCCTTGGCTTCTGTAGATGTCTCTTCAGCTTCAGTGCTTGCCGGGGCAGCATCCTGCTCATCCTGACGGCCACGTCTCCGTGGCTGAGGAGTTCTGGCCTTTCTGCCCGCCGGGCGACGTCCGGCGCGACGGGAGCCTTGTGGCTGATCATCATCCCGTTCAGTGTCATCCTCCTGACTCTCTTGAGCAGATGCCTGCTCTTGATCTTGAGTCTCGGCATCCTGGCGGGCTTCCCGCTCGGCACCGCCACGGCCGCGACGGCGGCGTCCACGGGAGCGTTCTCGACCTTCGCCCTGTGAGCGCTCTTCCTTGTCATTGTCCCTGTCTTCAGTATCCACGCTGTCGGCAGGCTGGATGTTGTCACGCTGGGCGCGCTCTGGACGTTCCTGACGTTCAGGACGTTCTCCACGCTCTGGACGCTCTGGACGCTCGCCGCGTTCCGACGAGCTGTCCTCTCTGTCTTGCCGCTCGGGCCTGTCCTGGCGCTCGCCACGGCGATTACGTCCACCCCGGCGACGGCGGCCACGGCCACGGCCTTGAGCATCATCGCGGTCATCATCACGGGCCTGACGTTTCGCCGCGGGCTTGTTGCTGGCTGGCTTTTCCTCTTCGCGCGGTGTGTCGCCTCTGAACAGGGCACTGATGGCATTGCTGATGCTGGCCAGGAAACCCGGAGACTTGGAAGCTGCCGGCTCGGGCCTGGTCTCGCTGACAGGTGCCGGCGTGGGAGGAGGGGCGGTCTGTTGCATGTGCAGCGCCTGAACCGC
>JBJHAY010000029.1:0-2702 GCA_050485205.1 Gammaproteobacteria bacterium | reverse complement strand
GCTTACGGGGTAAAAATTCCTCGCTCCAGTCGCTCTCGTCCACTGCCTCGATGTTGTAACTGGGGTCCTTGCTGGTCACATTGAGGGTCTGGATGTCGTAGTGAGGAGTTTCCAAGGCGGGATTGGGCACCACCACCAGCTTGCTGTCACTTTGGCGCTCGATGGTGAAAATGGCCTCACGTTTTTCGTTGAGCAGGTAGGACGCCACGCTGATGGGAACCAGGGCTCTCACTTCATTGGTATTCGGCTTGTTGGCCGCTTCTTCCACCATGCGCAGGATCGAGAGTGACAATGACTCGATGTCGCGGATGGTGCCTTGACCACTGCAGCGGGGGCAGACGATGGCGCTGGTTTCACCCAGAGAGGGGCGCAGACGTTGGCGCGACATTTCCAGCAAGCCAAAGCGCGAGATGCGGCCGATCTGAACCCGGGCTCGGTCCATCTCCAGGGCCTCGCGCAGGCGGTTTTCCACCTCACGCTGATTCTTGGTGGAGGTCATGTCGATGAAGTCAATCACCGCCAGGCCGCCCATGTCGCGCAGCCGCAACTGACGGGCAATCTCATCCGCTGCCTCCAAGTTGGTCTGCAGGGCCGTTTCCTCGATGTCGGCGCCACGGGTGGCACGTGCCGAGTTGATGTCGATGGAGATCAAGGCCTCAGTGGGATCAATCACGATGGAACCGCCGGAGGGCAGTTTCACTTCACGCTGAAACGCGGTTTCGATCTGACTTTCGATCTGGAAATTGGTGAAAAGAGGCACGCCGCCCTTGTAGAGCTTGACGCGGTTTTCATACTGGGGCATGACCTGCTGGATAAAACTCCGAGCTTCGTCATAAGCGGCCTGGGTATCAACGATCACTTCGCCGATGTCCTGCCGCAGGTAATCACGGATGGCACGAATGACGACATTGCTTTCCTGGTAGATCAGGAAGGGGGCAGTGCGTTCCTGGGCTGCCTTGGTGATGGCGCTCCAGACTTGCAGCAGGTAGTCCAGATCCCATTGCAGTTCGTTGGTTTCGCGGCCGACACCGGCGGTACGCACGATGGTGCCCATGCCATCTGGAATATCCAGACCACTGAGGGCTTCCCTCAGTTCGCTGCGTTCATCGCCTTCGATGCGGCGCGAAATGCCGCCGGCGCGGGGATTGTTGGGCATCAGGACCAGGTAACGGCCAGCCAGACTGATCATGGTTGTCAGGGCGGCGCCCTTGTTGCCACGTTCCTCCTTGTCGACCTGGACGATGACTTCCTGGCCTTCCTCCAGCACTTCCTTGATATTGATACGGCCGCCGATGTCGGCAGGCTGCTTCTTGAAATATTCCCTGGAAATTTCCTTGAGCGGGAGGAAGCCATGACGCTCGGCGCCAAAATTGACGAAAGCGGCTTCCAGGCTTGGCTCTATGCGGGTGATCTTGCCTTTGTAGATATTGGCTTTCTTTTGAATCCTGGTGCGATTTTCGATATCCAGGTCATAAAGTTTCTGACCATCCACCAGGGCGACACGCAACTCTTCCTTTTGCGTTGCGTTGATGAGCATTCTTTTCATAAGTCCGTCTGCTTTTCCGTAATGCCGGAAAAGTAACGGGTAGTGACTAATGGCAGTGGCACGACCCTTGGCAAACTGGGGACTGCAAGCCCCCAGAGTTATGCACCAGAGGCGAGCCTTTCGCTTGCTGAGACCGCGAGTGGCAGGTGGATGACGGCTGTTTTGCTTTTGCTATACAAATGCTTGAACTCTCAATATTACACACATCCGACCGGAATCAGGCCATCCTTCGAGGCTGTTCCAGCGTCGTTGCCGCTATTATTAAGGTCTTCTCCAATTGGCCGAAGCATCTTTCAGTCCATGCCAGGCACTAGGTGCCTGGCGCCGGGGTTTCAGATGGGACTGCTCCCGTTTGCGTGCTGCTTAATCTCTGACCCGATACTGTCCGGGTTGATAAACTTTCCACTGCCGGGTACTCAGGCAGTGATCCAAAATCCGATAAATCTTGTGCCTGGCGCGGGCCTGTTTGACGGGCATGCAGGGAGTCAGTAATCATGACCTGGCTTTTACCGCCTCTTGGTGACAGCACCTGGGACTGATTCACACAAGCATCCAGGTGGAGGAGGAGGGGCTGCACCCCGGTGGCAGGTTGCCTCATGGGCGGACCGGCGCCGACAGCGGACTATAACAGTATTTATCCAGTCCTTCAATTAGTTACTGGGGCTTGTTACAGGTTGTTGCTATAATGCGGCAATTATCCCCAGGGCTTCCCAAGTGTCCACGCCGTCCTCATCCCAACTTCAGAAAGTCAGTATCCTGGCCGTAGATGTGCATCAATCAGGCCAGCGCCTGGATAACTTTCTGCTGACCCGCCTCAAGGGTCTGCCAAAATCAAGGCTGTACCGCATCATCCGCAAGGGCGAGGTGAGGGTCAATGGCAAGCGCGCCAAACCAGATATAAAGCTGCAGGAAGGCGATCAGGTCAGGGTTCCGCCCTTGCGACTGACAGAGCCAGAGAGCCCCTTGCCGGCCTCCACTGGCTTGCTGGAAGCCCTTGAAGCCGCAATCCTGTACGCAGATGAACATCTGCTGATCCTCAACAAGCCCGCCGGTATCGCCGTCCATGGCGGTACCGGCGTCAAGACCGGACTGATTGAGGCGCTACGCCAGAGTCGGCCCTCGCATCCCTTCCTGGAACTGGTCCATCGCCGTGACA
>JBJHAY010000028.1:0-17378 GCA_050485205.1 Gammaproteobacteria bacterium | reverse complement strand
TCCTTATATTCAGGAGAAACTCGGGGGCAAGCTGGGCATCGGCGCCAAGATCATCGTGGTGCAGAAACTGTTCGGCAAGATTTTCAACGCTGGCACCGAATTCCAGCGAGACGGCTCTCAGTTCGACCGCCTGTTCAATGATGGCGACACCTACCAGATCGGCAACATGACTGCCCATGCCCTGCATACCCCAGGCCATACGCCCGCCTGCATGACCCACATCATTGGTGATGCCGCCTTCGTCGGCGATACCTTGTTCATGCCGGATGGCGGTACTGCCAGGGCCGACTTCCCCGGTGGAGATGCCCGCACACTGTACCAATCGATACAGAAAGTGTTGAGCCTGCCTGCGGAAACCAGATTGTTCATGTGCCACGACTATCCCACTACCCGCGAAGTGGAATACGAGACCAGCGTGGCGCGGGAAAAGGCAGAGAACATCCATGTGCGCGACGGCATCAGTGAAGACCAGTTTGTCTCCATGCGCGAGGCCCGGGACGCCACCCTGGATATGCCGACCCTGATCCTGCCCTCATTGCAGGTCAATATGCGTGCCGGCCATCTGCCTCCAGCGGAAGACAACGGCAAGGTATACCTGAAGGTGCCGGTGAATGCCTTCGCCAAGTAGTCACTGGAACCAACAACAAACCCGGGACGCTGGTATCCGTGCCACATGGACAGCTACACTGGCCACACGCACCTAGGCAAGATGGAGATTGACATGAAATTCAAGCAACTCAGCAGCGCACTTTCCGTTTCCGACCAATTGACGGTCATGGATCTGGATACACTCTCCAGACAGGGGGTGCGCAACCTGATCTGCAACCGTCCCGATGGCGAGGCTGCGGGTCAGCCGGGGCATGAGGAAATCGCCGGCCATGCCCGTGCCCTGGGCATGGAAATGTATTATCTGCCCGTGGTGCACGACACCATTCAGGCGGCAGACGTGGAGGCCTTTGATACCCTGTTGCGGTCAATTCCCGGTCCAGTCCATGCCTACTGCCGATCAGGCCTGCGCTCCATCACCCTGTGGAGTCTGTCACGGCTCAAGCATGGCGCCCCGCTGGCCCAGGTGGTCAGCGATGCCGGCACCGCGGGCTATGACTTTGCCAACTTCGGCAGCAAGTTTGGCCACATCCTGCAACAGTACCCGAATGCGCCAGTGGACACGGCAAGGCATGCCGGCGAGGTTTTTTCCCTGCTGATCGTCGGTGCCGGCGCCGCCGGCATCGCGGTGGCCGCCAGCCTGCTGAAACGTCTGCCGCACCTGGACATTGCCCTGGTGGACCCGGCTGACGTGCACTACTACCAGCCCGGCTTCACCATGGTGGGTGGCGGTGTATTCACCATGCGCCAGACCCGCCGCGACATGGCCTCGCTGATTCCTGAGGGGGTCACCTGGATCAAGGCCGCCGTCAGTACCTTTGAACCCACAAGCAATCACGTGATCCTGGAGGATGGACGGCGCCTCGAATATCAACGCCTGGTGGTCTGCCCAGGTCTCAAACTCAACTGGGCCGGGGTCGAAGGCCTGGCGGAAACCCTGGGCCGCAATGGTGTCACTTCCAACTACCAGCCAGGCCTGGCCGCCTATACCTGGGAGCTGGTGCAGAATCTGAAGTCCGGCAAGGCCTTCTTTACCCAGCCGCCAATGCCGATCAAGTGTGCCGGCGCCCCCCAGAAAGCCCTCTACCTGTCGGCGGACCACTGGCATCGCAGCGGGGTGCTGGGCAATATCGACATACGCTTCTACAACGCAGGAGCCGCGCTGTTCGGCGTCAAGGACTATGTACCGGCGCTGCAATCCTACATGGACCATTACAAGGCCAGCATCCGCCTCAACCACAACCTGGTGAAAGTGGATGGACCAAAGCGCCTGGCCTGGTTTGAAAGCAAGGATGGCGAAGGCAACAGCATCATGCACGAGGAGAGGTTTGACATGCTGCACGTCACCCCTCCCCAGACCGCGCCGGACTTCATCCGCGCCAGCCCACTGGCGGACGCCGCCGGTTGGGTGGATGTGGACCCCGCCACCCTGCGCCACAAACATCACGCCAACATATGGGCTCTGGGCGATGTGGCCAACAGCCCCAACGCCAAGACCGCGGCGGCAGTACGCAAACAGGCGCCCATCGTGGCCAGCAACATTCTCGCCGACATCGAGGGGGGAGTGACCTATGGCTATGACGGCTATGGCGCCTGTCCTCTCACGGTGGCACGCGGCAAGATCGTGCTGGCGGAATTCGGCTATGGCGGCAAGCTCCTGCCTACCCTGCCCACCTGGTTGCTGCAAGGTACCCAGCCCACCCGTCTGGCCTGGCACTTGAAAGCCAAGGTCATGCCCCAGCTGTATTGGAATGCCATGCTCAAGGGCCATGAATGGATGGTTCAACCGGATCAACCCGTGCAGCACGAAGCAGAGTAAGCCGCGTGTTGCCAAGCCGTCTCCTGCCCTGCCTTGGTTGGATCAGGGAATATCGCCGGGAATATCTGCTGAATGACGGCATCGCCGCCGTCATTGTCACGGTGATGCTGATTCCGCAATCCCTGGCCTACGCCCTGCTGGCTGGCATGCCACCGGAAACCGGGCTTTATGCCAGCATTCTGCCGCTGATCATCTATGCCCTGTTCGGCACCAGCCGCACCCTCTCGGTGGGGCCGGTGGCGGTGGCCTCCTTGATGACCGCGGCGGCAGTAGGCAAGGTGGCGGCCAGCGGCAGTGCCGACTATGTCAGCGCGGCCATTGGGCTTGCCCTGCTCAGCGGTCTGTTCCTGCTGTTGCTGGGACTGTTGCGCTTCGGCTTCCTGGCCAACTTCCTGTCCCATCCGGTGATTTCCGGCTTTATCACCGCCTCCGGCCTGATCATCGCCCTGAGTCAGTTGAAGGACATCCTGGGGATTCGCGCCAGTGGCGACAACCTGCCCGAACTACTGCACAGCCTTGGCGCCAACCTCGCTGACAGCAATAGCGTGACCATGGCGGTGGGGGGCGGCGCTCTGCTGACGCTGTTCTGGTCACGACGGGGACTGCCAAGGCTGCTGATCTCCCTTGGTATGACGGCTGGCCGCGCAGGGCTGGCCGCCAAGGTGGCGCCGGTGCTGGTGATTGTGGCAACCACTTTGCTGGCCTATGGCATGGGGCTGCACGAACGGGGACTGGCACTGGTGGGAGAAGTCCCCGCGGGCCTGGCGCGCCCAGGACTTCCGCAACTTGGCCTGGCGCAGTGGCAAGCCCTGTGGGTGCCCGCCCTGTTGATCGCCATCATCGGCTATGTGGAATCAGTATCAGTGGGCAAGACCCTGGCCGCCAAGCGGCGCCAGCGCATTGATCCCGACCAGGAGTTGGTGGGCCTGGGAGCCGCCAGTCTGGCATCAGGGTTCGCCGGCGGCTTTCCGGTCACCGGTGGTTTCTCGCGCTCAGTGGTGAACTTTGATGCCGGTGCCCAGACTCAGGCCGCCAGCATCTTCACCGCCATTGGCATCGCCATTGCCGCCTTGCTGTTGACGGACCTGTTGGCCTGGCTGCCCAAGGCCACCCTATCGGCCACCATCATCGTCGCCGTATTGAGCCTGGTGGACTTTTCCATCCTCGCCAAGACCCTGCGCTATGCCCGCTCGGACTTCGTGGCGGTGCTCACCACCATGGGGCTGACCCTGCTGGCCGGGGTGGAAGTCGGCGTTCTCTGCGGCGTTGTCGCCTCCATCGCCCTGCACCTGTACAAGACTTCACGTCCCCACGTGGCCGAAGTGGGCCTGATCGAAGGCACTGAGCACTTCCGCAACGTCAAGCGCCATGCCGTGCGCACCGATCCGGCAATTCTCAGCCTGCGGGTGGACGAGAGTCTTTACTTCCCCAATACCAGCTTCCTCGAAGATCTGATCTACCAGGCCCTGGCGGAAAAACCAGGGCTGCGCCATGTGATCCTGATGTGCACGGCAGTCAACGAAATCGACTTCAGTGCCCTGGAAGTGCTGGAGGCCATCAATCACCGACTCAAGGGCCTGGGCATTGGTCTGCATCTGTCCGAGGTCAAGGGACCGGTCATGGATGTCCTGCAACAAAGCGATTTTCTCCAGCATCTCAATGGCCAGGTATATCTGAGCCAATATCAGGCTTTCAGCTCGCTGAGCCAGAGCAACTCATGAATGACAATCCTGGTGGACCATCACGGCACAGCGCCATGTGTTCTTCAACTCACTGAATTGCCCTCTCAAGCATGGTAATCGTCAAACTTATCCCCATATTTATATTGTGAGCCGCTGCCCGCGAGTCTTTCGTATCATGCAATGTCTCACGCAAAATGCTAACTGGCATGATTTTTTCGGTGCCATGGCTCGCTACACTATTGACCCCGCAATAAAGATTGCGAGGGCAATAAGCAATGAGCATTTAAATAGATCAAAATGGTCTGTTTAAGGTAAATGAACTTACTGCTAACAAAGAAAGACAGCACCATGACAGCTACTGTATTGCCCTTCGTCGCCCCGCGCCACACCGCCATCATGGCGCTGCGCAGCCATGTGCCTGACAGCGCCATGACCGCCGGCTTGCTCGGCACCGAGCGGGAAGGTCATGCCGTGCAGGTGCGCGAAGACGGCCTGCTGTTGACAGTGGGCTATCTGATCATGGAAGCCCGTGAGGTCTGGCTCACCAACAGCAAGGGCCAGACCGCGGAGGGCATTGTGCTGGCCCAGGATTATGACTCGGGACTGGCCTTGCTGAAGCCAGCGCAGGCGCTGGGACGGCATTATCTGGAAAGCGCGCCGCTTGCCAGTATCACCGAGGGCGATTCTGTCAGCATCCATTCCAGCGCCGATACCAAGCCTTTCCCAGCCCATGTGGTGAGCAAGCAGGAATTCGCGGGGCGCTGGGAATATCTGCTGGATGAAGCCATCTATACCGCCCCTCTTTACGAGCATTGGTCAGGAGCTGCCCTGCTGAATCCGGAAGGCAAACTCTGCGGGATTGGCTCCCTGGCCCTGGGACTGGGTACCCAGGCTGGTAAAACCGTGGCAGGCAATCTCTTCATTCCCACCGAACTGGTGATCCCACACCTGGAACATATGAGTCTCTACGGCAACAAGCCGGGCACCTTGCGGCCATGGTTGGGCATCCTGGTGGATGAACAGGACGCGGAACTGGTGGTGATCGGCCTCTATGCCGGCAGCCCTGCCGCCCGCGCCGGCATTCGCCCGGGCGATGTGATTCTGTCGGTGGACCGCAACCCGGTGAACTCCTTGCCAGGCTTCCTGCGCACCCTGTGGCATTATGGTCCGGCCGGCACTGAAATCCCCCTGCTGCTGCGCAAGGATGACAAAACCCGCGAAGTCCGCCTTCACACCATCGACCGCAACACCTTTTTCATCTATCACGGCGTCTCCATGCTGAACTGACAGCCCCTTGCGAAGACCAGTGCAGTCTCCTACCATGCATTCATTTTCGAGCCGAATGGATGTCGCCCCATGGAATCCTCCACAAGCCCCGGCAGCAGTCTGATGCTGGAAGTGGCCAAGGCCGTTTCCATGCCCGTGGTGGGCAGTGTTTTTCTGGAGGCATTGGCACGCCAGATCATCTCCCTGTTATCCGCCCATGGTGGCCTGGTGGGACTGCTGGACCCGGAGGATTCCTCCAGGGTGACCACCAGGGTATTCCTGCTGGATGGACAGCAAGTGGACGATTACTGCTACAACATCACCCACAGCCCCTGCATCCACGTCCTCAAAGGTTCCCCCATTTCCTATGCAAGTGACCTGGAGGCACTGTTTCCACTCGACGAAGACATCCAGAAAATGAAACTGGAGGCCTACGTGGGCGTTCCCCTGATCAACAAGGCGGATGAGGTTGTGGGCCTGGTTGCCGTGTTCTATCGCGAAGCGATACAAAATCAGGACACAGTGGTGTCAGTGCTACAGATCATGGGTTCACGCATCATGTCCGAACTGGAACGGGCAGAGGTCGATAAGCGCCTGATGGAGCGCATGAAGGAACTGAAGTGCCTGTATCACGTTCAGGCGCTGACCACTGACCACAGCTTGACACTGAATCAGGTCTTCGACCGAGTCAGTGCCTTGTTACCGCCCAGTTTGCTGCATCCTGCCAGCGCCGTGGCCCGCGTCGTTTATCACGAACAAATCCATGCCAGTGGCCCCTGGCCGCTACAGTCGCAAAGCCTGCGTAGCGACATTCAGTCGAAGGGCCTGAGCGTTGGCTTCGTGGAAATTGCCTATCCCGGTCCAGGTCCCGGCGAAAAGTCACTGGGATTTCTGCCCGAAGAGCGTGAGATGCTGGACAGCGTCGCCTTGTTGCTGGGACGCATGCTGGCTGACAGGGAAATGGCTGAACTGGCAACCCGCCATGAGCGGCTCCATGCCATCGGGCAACTCACGGGAGGAGTGGCCCATGACTTCAATAACCTGCTCACTGTGATCATCGGCAATAGTGAGCTGCTCGCTGACAGGCTTGGCATGGAGCCTGAGCTGCGCGACCTGATCAACAGCATCACCAAGGCTGCACGCCAGGGAGAAGCCCTGACCCACCAACTCCTGGCCTACGCCCGCAAGCAACCACTCAATCCCGCCCCCACCGACCTGAACACGCTGATACTGGGCATGGAGCCCTTGCTGAAAAGAACCCTGGGTAGCCACATCCAGGTGATCACCAGTTCCGAGATATCTTCCCCAGCCATGGTGGACAAGGGTCAGATGGAAAGTGCCCTGCTCAACCTCTGTCTCAATGCGAGGGATGCCATGCCCAATGGCGGCAAACTGCTGATCCACGGCTGTGACGCCAGCCCTGCCGAATTGAGCAGGGAATGGACACTGCCGGACGACACCAGAACTTATGTCAAGGTCACGGTGGAGGATACCGGTATCGGCATGACACCGGCGTTGCTGGAGAAAATTTTTGAACCTTTCTTCAGCACCAAGGAAGTCGGTAAGGGCACCGGGCTGGGCCTGTCCATGGTCTACGGCTTTGTCAAACAGTCTCAGGGGGATGTGCGAGTTCATTCGATTCCGGGCCAGGGGACCCGGGTCAGCCTTATTCTGCCCACCGCGGCACCGGAGCGTGAGCCTGCCTGGCAAGCTATTAGCGATGGCATCACCAAGGGTCATGGCCAGCATATTCTACTGGTGGAGGATGATGATCTGGTGAGAGAGTTCGCTCAGCATCAATTGCAAGCCCTCGGCTACAAGGTGACCCAGGCCAGTGATGGGATACAGGCCCTGTCACTTCTGCATGGCGATATCCAGGTGGAGTTACTGTTCACCGACATCATCATGCCGGGCGGCATCAACGGCCGGGAGTTGGCGGAAAGGGCCAGAGAATTGCGCCCTGGACTGCCAGTACTGTTCACCTCGGGTTACACCGACAATACCTTCATCCATGACAAGCCGGATGTCGGGACTTCCCTGCTCAACAAACCTTATACCCGCAACAGCCTGTCCGCCGCCATCGCGCAGGCCCTGGAGGAGTAAGCATGACATGCGTCTGATCTCATGGAACGTCAATGGCATTCGCGCCATTCTCAAAAAGGACTTCCTCACCACTATGGAAAACCTGCAACCCGACGTGCTCTGTCTGCAGGAAACCAAGGCCCAGGATGACCAAGTCATGGAAGCCCTGGCCAGCCTGGAAGGCTACCACATCTATCCCAACTCAGCGGTCCAGAAGGGCTATTCCGGCACCGCCATTATCAGCCGCCGGGAACCCTTGTCATTGACACGCGACATGTCCATGCCGAGCCATGATCTTGAAGGACGGGTAATCGCCGCGGAGTACCCTGAGTTCATCCTGATCACCGTGTACACACCGAATTCCGGCAACGAATTGCGACGGCTCGACTATCGCCAGGAGTGGGACCGTGACTTTCTCGCTTATCTGAAAAACCTGGAACGCCAAAAACCAGTGGTGGTATGCGGTGATCTCAACGTCGCCCACCAGGACATCGACCTGGCCAGACCCAAGCAAAATTACAACAAGAACGCAGGTTATACCCAGGTGGAAATCGACGGCTTCGACAATCTGATCAAGGCTGGCTTCGTCGATGCATTCAGACACCTGCATCCCGACACCATCAAGTACAGTTGGTGGAGTTTTCGTGCCGGTGCCAGGGCCAGGAATATCGGCTGGAGGATAGATTACTTTCTTACTTCCGCCTCACTTGCTCCGCGTATCCGCAAGTCAGACATACTGAATGAGGTGATCGGGTCCGACCACTGTCCGGTGTTGCTGGAACTGGAGTAAGGCTGCATTACCTGGATCAATGGCTGCCATAGCTGGGGTTGTAACCCGGCAAAGTGGTCACGTCCACCTGGTCGATTTGATCTGGTCCAAGGAAAACCCTGGAATATTCCAGATAAACCTTTTCATGGATGAACACATCAAAGAGGTCTGGATCTATGTGATTATCCAGTTTCATTCGACCAAGAATGGTCAAGGCCTGAGACAAGGGCATGGCTTTTTTATAGGGCCGGTCGCGAGCGGTAAGAGCCTCGAAAATATCGGCGATGGCCATCATTCTTGCGGGTACCGACATCTGTTCCCGGGTCAAGCCCTTGGGAAAGCCAGTGCCATCCATTTTCTCATGGTGACCACCGGCATACTCCGGCACCCGTTTCAAATACTTGGGATAAGGAAGGGCCTCCAGCATGTCGATGGTAATCTGCATGTGGCTATTGATGATCTGTCGCTCCCTTGGCAGCAAGGTTCCCTTACGTATTTTCAGGTTCTCCTGTTCGTCTTCGCTGAGCAAACCACACTCCTGTCCATCCACGCGCTGCCAACGTTCCGAGGCTATGCTGTCGATCCTGTCCAGATCTGCATCTTCCATCGACTCCCCTCCCACATTGGCGACTCGCAGGAAGCGTCGGTAGTCTTCCAATTGTTCCAATCTGGCACTCAGTAGCGGATCCTGATGCAGTGACGCATCCCTATCAATCGATGGTGGCAACAATCGCGCCATCGCCGCAATGATGGCATCACGGCGCAAGACTTCCAGCCGTGTCTCCACTGTTTCCAGACGATTGTAGATGGTCTCCAGCTTGGTGGCCTTGTCGATTACATATTCTGGAATCGCGATCTTGCCACAATCATGCAACCAGCCCGCCACTTCAAGTTCGTACATGTCGTCCTCATCCATGTCGAAATCTTGCAATGGACCCTGCCGCATGCGACAAGTGGCTCGGGCCAGCATCATGGTCAATTCCGGCACACGCCGACAATGACCTCCGGTATAAGGGGACTTCTGGTCGATGGCATGAGCGATAAGCTGGATAAAGGAATCAAAAAGTTCGCGCTGGGAACGGATCAGGTTCTGGTTGCTCATGGCGACCGCGGCCTGCGATGCCAGGGATTCCAGCAGTTCCTGGTCCAGTTGTGAAAAAGTCAGTACCCTGCCATTGAGTGGATCCAGTTTGTTGATCAACTGCAATACCCCAATGATCTCATTTTCATGATTCCTCATTGGCACGGTGACAAAGGACTTGGAGTGATAGCCGAAGTTTTCATCGAAGCGGCGAGTCCCCGAGAAGTCATAATGTCCCGCTTGATAGGCATCAGGCAGATTGATGGTGCGATCTTCCAACACCGCACAGGCTGCCACCATTTTCAGATTGGGTTTGTGCTGGGCGTCATACAAGCAGATCGGAGGGAGTTCTATGGGCCGACCACTGCCACCTCCCTGATGAAACCCGAGCGAACGGGTGCGCATGATGGCAAAATTGAGACAATCACTTCCCTGCTTGTCATTGCTTTCACGGGTATATAGCGTGCCCGCATCGGCACCAGTGATTTCCATGGCCTTGCCGAGAATCAATTCCATCAGACGGTTGCCATCCTGCTCCGCGGACAGGGCGATGCCGATTTCATTGAGTTGTTTCACCAGGCTGGTGATGTCCGACATAATGACGACTCAGCTTGTAATGTTGCCACATCTGGCTGCACAGAATACCACTGTCAAAGGTCCGCCACTACCACACAGTCACGGCCCTTGCGCTTGGCCTGGTACAAGGCCGCGTCGGCCAGGTGAATAATGGCTTCCCAGTCATTGCCATGGCCTGGAAAACCCGCCACCCCAAGCGAGGCCGTCACTGCGGGCAGGCGCTGTCCACGGAATTGCACAACCAAGGAATGAAGACTTTGCCGCAGGGTTTCGGCGCGCGTCTGGGCCTGTTCTATGGTTGCGCCACTGATCAGCAGCAGGAACTCCTCGCCACCATAGCGACAGGCAATGTCATCGCCCCGCACATGCAAGCGAAGGTGGTTGGCAAATTCCTTGAGCAGATGATCACCCGCCTGATGCCCATGATCATCATTGAATTTCTTGAAATGGTCAATGTCGACCATGATCACGCCAAAACTGCCCACGGTCCGTATGGCCTTCAAAACTTCCCTTTCCATGCTTTCTTCCAGGTAGCGGCGGTTGTACAAAGACGTCAAGGGATCACGCACGCTTTGATGGCGCAATGCCTCCCGCAAGAGGATGCCACCCAGCGCGGCACTGGTATGGGTGGCGACAAATTGCGCCCTTCTTCTGACTTCAGCATGCCCCTGATCATTCAGAAGAAACATGTGCAGCATGCCGATGATTTCACCCTGGGCCAAGAGAGGGGCACAAAGGCTGGACTGCTGATCTGGGGCAAGATGCGAACAGACCATGTCTTCACTTCTGGAACGAATTTCATAAATTCTACCAAGACGCAATGCCCAACAGTCCTGAGGCTGCATCGACACGGCAAAGCCTTGTTCTTCCACAGGCCAGGAAGCTGCCAGTTCCAGAAGATTTCGAGATGCCTTCATCAAATAAACCGCACCAGGTATCCCTGGAAACAGCAAGCACATGTAGTGGTTGAGCACGCTGGCCGCTTCTTCTCTGGATTGGCATGACTGTAAGCTGCTGCTCAAATCATTGACCATGGCTATCTCCGCTTGGCTCTGCTGCAGACTGGCAGCCAATCGGTGATTGCGGCGCAACTCACTTCGCGTCACCATGAAAGCGCCGCCAAGCAACAGTAGACTCAGCAAGGCTGCCCCACTCAATAAATAAACCAGGCGGGCGCCTGAAAAATCGAGCCTCTGCTCACTCTCAACCAACACGTCTCGTTCACCGGCAATCAAGGACTCAGTTATCGCCACCACTTCATCCATGGTGGTTTTACCTTGCAGACTGGAAATCAACGCCGCGGCAGCGGCAGCACCTTCCTCAGCACGCATCTGATTGACGCGATCCATGATCGCCACGCGCCTGGCAACCGCGTCCAGTAAGCGAAGGGACCTGTCTCCCCCCTCATCACCACTGAATCCTACGCTCCTCAGCCTCTCGATAAGATTGGCAACTTCACGCCTTCTGCCCTGATGCTCTTCAAGAAAAATCTCGGTGCCCGTGGCCGCATAAGCGCGCTGACTGGACTCTGCCTGAAATAAAAGCTCCTGCAAGTCTTCCAGCAGGCTTACCCGCTGGTTGCTTTCATCGCGCAGGCGTGTGCTGTCGAACTGCTCGATGGCATTGAATGCCGCCATCACAGCCAACACGACGATCATGAGGATTGCCATGCTGAAAATCAGGAGAAGGTTGCGTTGGATATTTACCATATGGCCACGACTACCGGGAAGTTACAAAACTATTATCATCCCAATAGCCCATCCTTGCGCAAGCAGAAAAGCAAGTGGCCCTGCGCACCATCCTCGGAGCCAGCATCTCAATCCCCCCCCCTGTCACAGGAATGAAACGGAGGCTCTCCATGCACATAAGCCATCTGCATTGCATCCAGCATACTCCAGAGCACGTCCAGCTTGAATTGCAGGATATTCAGCGCCTGCTGTTGCTGCGAAAGGGTAAGGAAGTGCCCGAGGGTGATTTCCAGGCCATGGGCCACATCGCGTCTGGCCTCGGAAAGACGTTTGCGGAAATAACGATAGCCCTCCAACTCTATCCACGGATAGTGCAATGGCCAGTTATCGAGACGGCGCTGGTGGATTTCCGGTGCAAACAGCTCGGTGAGGGAGGAACAGGCGGCCTCCTGCCAACTGGCCCGGCGGGCAAAATTGACATAGGCATCGCAGGCAAAGCGCACACCCGGCAGCACCAGACGCTCGCTCAACAGGTCATCCCGCTTCAGGCCCACTGCCTCACCAAGGCGCAACCAGGCTTCGATACCCCCCTCCTCGCCACTGCTGCCATCGTGATCAATGATGCGCTGGACCCATTCCCGCCGCACATTCCGGTCACGGCAATTGGCCAGAATCGCGGCATCCTTCACTGGAATGCTGGTCTGGTAATAAAAGCGGTTGGCAACCCAGCCTCGAATCTGCTCCGGGGTACTGCGTCCCTCGTTCATGGCTTCCTGAAAAGGGTGATGGATATGGTAGAAACGGCCCTTGTCGCGCAGGCGGCGTTCAAATTCCTCGCGGCTCCAGGGAAGTGGTTCGTTGGCCTGATTCATGATGGGTTGTCTTCCAGCTCAGCTTGTCGCAATTTACGGGCATTGGCTGGATTGCGAAACAATAGTGGCCTGACCTCCCCCTTATCACCTTCCTGGGCGGCCGCCACGGCCCGCTCGATGAGATCATGATGAGGAGAGAGACTGCACACGGGGTCGGCATTGGCGGCATCTCCCGTCAACATGAAAGCCTGGCAGCGACAGCCACCAAGATCATCCAGTCGTTCCGGGCAGGAGGCACATGGCTGTTTCATCCAGGCCGTGCCCCTGAAACGTTGGAACAAATCTGAGTGATGCCAGATGTGATCGAGGTCATGCTCCCTGACATTGGGAAACTCCAGACCACTGATGACCTTGGCGCTTTGACAGGGCAGCACCTCGCCATCGGGTGTAACGGTAATGAAGGTCGTACCCCAGCCATTGCTGCACTTTTTGGGACGATCATCATAATAGTCAGGTGCAACGAAAAAGGCTTTCATGGCGCCCTGGTGACGGTCCCGGAAGGACTGGGTTGCCGCTTCGGCCTGGCGTAATTGTTCGCGGCTCGGCATCAAGGCCTCACGGTTGTGCAGGGCCCAGGCGTAGTATTGGGTATTGGCCAGTTCCACAAACTCGGCCCCCAGGGATTCCGCCAGCTTCAAAAACGCCTCCACCTGGTGGATATTGTGACGGTGCAGGACGAAGTTCAGTCCCAGGGGAATGCCCTGCCGAATCACTTCGCGGGTCATGGCCAGCTTGTGATCAAAACTGTCGCTGCCACCAAAGCGGGCATTGGTTTCTCGGTCACTGCCCTGGAAGCTGATCTGAATATGGTTGAGCCCCCCGGCCTTGAACGCGGCGATGCGATCAGCATTGAGGCCCACGGCCGAAGTGATCAGGTTGGTATAGAAGCCCATTGTCCCGGCTTCACGCACCAGGGTTTCCAGATCCTGACGGACCAGGGGCTCGCCCCCGGAAAACCCCAGTTGCACCGCGCCCAGACGTCGCGCCTGGCGCATCACGCGAAGCCATTCCTCGGTATCCAGCTCCTGTTTGCGCGAGGCGGAGAGTTCCAAGGGGTTGGAACAATAAGGGCACTGCAAGGGACAGGCATAGGTCAGCTCGGCCAGCAGCCACATGGGAATATGGCGGGACTCTGCCGGCTGCGCGCTCATCAGATTTCCCCGTCCTTGATGATCCATTCGTGACGGCGGGCCTCATCCAGGAATTCGGTCACATCCACCGACAGGCTGTCGGCATCGGGGAACTGCTCCTGCAAGTCGACGATCAATTCCGCCCTGGTCACGGGACTTTGACAGCGAGAGAGAATGGCGGTGGCGCTATCACTCAGGCGTACCAAGCCCTCTGGATACAGCAGTACATGGCATTCCTGGGCTTCTTCCCACTGTAGTCGATAGCGTGGATTGAGCCGGAAACGGTCTTGCGCGAGGTCCAGTGTGGTCATAGTCTGAATTCCAGGCCATCGAAGGCCACTTCCACCCCCTCTTCCTCGACTATCCGCCTCTCGACCGAATTCTCGTTGAGGATGGGGTTGGTGTTGTTGATGTGGATGAGGATCTTGCGCGGCCTGGTCATTGGCCGCAGCACTTCCAGCATACCATCAGGCCCGGACTGTGGCAGATGACCCATGTCAGCCGCCTTGCGGTCTCCCAGGCCGACTATGGCCATTTCATCTTCCTGCCAGAAAGTACCATCCACCAGCAGGCAATCGGCCTGAGTCATCAGTTCACGCGTGGCTGGCGTGATATGCCCCAGGCCAGGCGCATAGAACAAGGTCTTGCCAGTGCTGCTGTCCCGGACCTGTATGCCGATATTGTCACCCACATGGGGATCATGCCGATGCGGTGAGTACGGAGGGGCCTTGCCACTCACTGGAATCGCGGTGAATTCCAGGCCATGGATGCCCGCGATGGTGAAACTGCCGCCATCCAGGGGAATGCCATGACGCCGGATGCCACCATTCCAATGGGACAGCATATTGAACAGGGGAAAGCCAGTGGTGAGATCTTCGTACACCATGTCGCTGCAATAGACATCGTGGGGGCATCCTTCCCGCAGCATCAGCAGGCCGGTGACATGGTCGATCTGGGAATCCATGAAGACAATGGCGCGAATCGCCGTATCCCGCAGTTTGCGGCCAGGTTGCAGGGCGGGGAAGTCCGCCAGTTGCTTGAGAATGTCAGGCGAGGTATTGAACAGCACCCAGTCGACGCCGTCTCCACTGACGGCAATCGAGGATTGGGTACGAGGCAAGGCCTTGAGGGTACCACTGCGCACACCGTGGCATTGTGGACAATTGCAGTTCCACTGCGGAAAGCCGCCACCGGCGGCAGAGCCCAGGATATGAACCAGCATGGGATAGTCTCGCTAAGGGTTTCGAGTTCCAGGTCGGTGGCAATCGTCGAAACAAAAAACGCCAGGCAATCTGGCGTTTTCCGATCCGGCCGGGTGACGTCTCCCCGCCCAGGAATTACCGCTTAGCGGGTTTTGAAATACATGGTGATTTCAAAGCCGAGACGGATGTTTTCATACTTGGGTTTGGTCCACATGCGAGTCCCCTCCTGTTCTAATTGTCATATCAAACGCTTGATTGGAGTACTGCATCTGCCACGGCAGATGGCCCAAACCCTATCACAGTAGGAAGTTGCTGCCAAGTCCTGCATCACGGCTCCCCCGACATTGTCTGCGGGACGCGCCTTGGAGCAATGATTCAGGTGGTCTCTGGAAACATCTGAGCTAATGGGACAACACACTAAAGATTGACGGCGTTTCTCCGGTGACGCAGTCTGACTCAGGGTGGAGGCAGGAGTACTTCCTGGTAAAAGGCCAATTCCGCCTTCAGGGCCGCCACCAGATTGCTCGGCTTGCGAAAGCCATGTCCCTCGCCAGGGAACATCAGACATCGGCTGGACTTGAGCCGGGCATGCACTAATGCGGCCTGATTGGGAGGCACAACCTTGTCTTCTTCCCCCTGCATCAGCAGCACCGGCACCTCAATCGCCTCCAGGTGATTGATGGGGGAACGCTCATGATAGAGATGTGCCGCTTGTGGCCACGGACCTATCAACTGCGCCAGATAGTGGGACTCGAACTTGTGGGTATCAGCCGCCAGCAAGCTGAGATCCCCTATACCATAGTAGCTGACACCAGCCCGAAATTGTCGGGATCTGGACAAAGCCGCCAACACCACATAACCCCCGGCGCTGCCACCACGAATCGCGATTCTTTCGGGATCGACCCTGCCCTCGGCAATCAAGTGCGCCACGGCGGCGATGACATCGCTGATGTCAGCTTCGCCCCAGCGGCCATAGAGGGCTTCACGGAAAGCACGACCATAACCGCTGCTGCCGCGATGATTCACATCCAGCACGGCATAGCCGCGGCTGGTCCAGAACTGCAATGCCGGATTGAACCCGGTCCTGGCATGGCTGGTCGGCCCCCCATGGACACACACCAACAACGGCGGCAGCTCACCCGGCATGGGGTCGACACAATCATTGGCCGGCGCATAGAAAAGCCCATGGGCCCAGTCGCCATCACTCGGATAACTGAAGTGCCTGGGCCGGGCCACCGCTGCCAACGGATTGCCAACCTCTCCAGCGATGCGTCTTGGCTGTGGTGAAGGCTCCTTCAAAGCCAGCGTGAACACGCCGCCCGCTTCCACCACCATGCCGGCTGCAAACACCACATGATTGTCGCTGATGCTCACCTGATCCAGTCCCCCCAGGCCGGACACCAGACATTTCCTGTGATTCTTGGCGGCATCGAACAGGACCAGATCCCAGAAGCCGTCGCGCATCAGGCCACAGACCACTTGCCCTTCTCCCGCAAAGTCATAACCACGCTGCCCCAGTTGCCACTGTGGTGCGCAGGCTTCTGCTGCCTCCTGGAACACGGCGCTTGGCTTGGCGGAAGGGTCAGGCAACTCAGCGGCAGCAAGCCGGTAGAGATTCCACCAACCGCTCCAGTCAGCCAGAAAATACAAGTCGCCAACAGCATTGAAGCGGGGTTGTGCCAGGGAACCCGGCATGGGTGCAGACAATTCCCGCAGACTGGAGATCGCACCCTGCTGATCTAGACGGGCCAGGTAAAGGCTGGTGCGATCCCAGGGCATCCATGGATGAGACCAAGCCAGGAAGGCCAACCAACGGCCATCGGCGGAGACCACGGGGGCGGCTACGAAGTCACTGTCCTGGAACAGGACGCTGCCCTCGCCGCCACCCTCCACCTCCAGGCTGACCAGCACATTGCGAATCTCAGTCTGTCGATGGTCCTCCCTGACGGCAAATAAGCGGCGCCGAACCGGGTCCAGGCATAAGTCGCCGAAGCGCAGACGGGCCTTGGTATCAGGTGTCAGCGCACGTGGCGATGTCTGCCGCCCCAATCCTGGATTAAAAACCTGCCGATAAAGGCGTTGACTAACTGCGTCAATGTAGAATACCTCACCATCTCCCACCAGATAGGGCAACCCGCCATATTCATGAACACGGCAGCGCAGGTCCAGCCCTGGCGGAGATACTCTTCTGTGTCTTGCCGACGCATCTTTGTAAAACAAACCCTGGGCATTGTCTTCACTGGGCAAGGCCTGGATATAGAACACTCCCCCCATGCCCAGTCTGGGCCATATGGGCGGTTGAGGCAGATCGTACAGGCTTGCCGGGTCCAGGGACGACGGCCAATGGCCATGGGGAATCCGTGCACGGCTGCTCATACACCCCCTCTGTTGCTGCCGCTGTCGCCATGGACCCTGCCCCTGACCAAGGACATGAGAAATCCTGGCAGGCACAACAAGGCAGCGATCAAAAAACTCAGTCGAACCGATCGTTCCAGGCTCGGGTAATTATCCGGCACGATATTGGTATTGCCCACCACCAGGGTCAGCGCCAAGGTCACCAGCACCATGCTGCCCAGTTGTCCCAGCACGCGCATGGTGGCTACCG
>JBJHAY010000027.1:0-17639 GCA_050485205.1 Gammaproteobacteria bacterium | reverse complement strand
ATCCAGAATGTCATTGATCAGGTCCAGCAGATGGCGGGCACTCCCCCTGACCATCGCCAACTGTTTTTCTTGCTCCGGCGTCAACGGACCCGCCAGGCCCTGGGCCATGATGCCGGTGAAACCGATGATCGAGTTGAGCGGAGTGCGCAATTCATGGGACATGGTGGCGAGAAAAGCTGATTTCAGGCGGTCCGCTGCCTCGGCCCTGAATACCGCCGCCTCCAGCGCCTGGGTACGCTCGGCCACCTTGGCATTGAGATTCTTGTTCAATTCCCTCAAGGCCCCGTAGGCGATTTCCAGAGCGCCAAAAGCCCGCCATATCAGCAACAACAGCAGGATTGAGGTGAAGGCCACGAAGGCAATGCCCTTGTAGACACTCCAACGGCTGAAGGTTTGAGGGTCTGGGGCAAGGGCAAACAATGCCTGGTCGGAAAAATATATCCACAGGGTTGCGAACAGAGCGTAAATCAAAGCGATGATCCACACTCTGCTGCGCAAGCGCCAGGGCCCCTGGGTCATGGGAAAGACCGCGGGGGTAGTAAGGAGCTCTTTATCGGCTTTGTTGTACTCCCGCGCGGCGCTCATGGATGGCTCTCCTCAAGGGGCGCTTAAATCTAGCACGCCATCAGCTTATCTGTCGTCAACGTTTTCGCACAAATGCTGCGGGGTCATCAACCTGGTAATTAACAGCTTGCTGGAAAAGTCCATCCTGGCCTTTTTCAAGCCAGCATTACAGCACCTGGAGTACTGCCATTGGCAGAGGGTAGCCCAGGTTGAGAATAGCAGGAACGAATGTCTGCGGCGTGCAATCTGCAAAGAAAGGAAACAAAGGCAAGATGTTCAGAAACCTCCCGGCACCTGAGTGCCGGGAGGAGTCATACGAGACGTCTTAGAACCTTACCCGTACACCCGCCACATAGCGGCGGCCGAGCAGGTCATGGAGCGCATCAATTTGCTGGGTTGAGCCAAAGAAATTGAAGAACGCGCCACGGATCGGTGGATCACGGTCGAACAGGTTGGTGACGTTGCCGAAAATCTCCATGGAGCCACCATTGGCCTGATCAATGGTCCAGGAAAGATTCATGTCGGTGTAGAACACCTTGTCGACCTTGTTGCTGTTGATGTGAACGCCTTCGATGGCATTGATGCCATTGAATTGCGCGCTGTGCTTGCCACTGCCGATATAACGCTGTTGCACGAAAGCCCTCAGTGGGCCATTCATGTAGGTCATGTTGGCGGTAACGGTGTTGCGCGGCATTGCCATCGCCATGTTGCCGGCATTCTGGATCAGCGTGTTGCTGGCCGGATTGCGCGGATCACTGTCGATGGAGTTCTGATCCAGATAGCCCCACAGACCGCGCACGATGATATTTTCACCACCGGCGCCCAAGCCACCGAACAGATTGATATCGCGGCGGTACATGACCTCCACATCAACACCAGCGACGATGGCCTCACCCAGGTTCTGGAAGCCGTTGAAGACGTTGGTGATCAAACCGACGCCCAGCGGGTCCTGCGCGGGATCACCGCGGGTAATATTGGCACACTGGCTGGCGGAGCCCTGGAAGCACTGGTTGACGATGTTTTGCACACCCAATTGCGCGATCAGTCCCTCGGTACGGATACGGTAGTAGTCCGCGGAAATCGAGAAGCCATCAAGCCACAGCGGTTGGTAGACGATACCACCGGTGTAGGTCAAGGCCTTCTCGGGATCGATGTTGGGGTTGCCACCAATGGTCTGGGCAAAGGCATAGGCCGAACCATCACGGAAGGGGTCTTCGGCGGAAGCACCCTGTCCCTGCTGGTCATAACGCTCCGACAGACTGCCGGCCCTCACGTCGCGGGACAGCGTGCTGCGCAAACGTACTTCATCGGTCACACGCCAGTCGATACCGCCCTTGTAGGACCACACCACACCGCTACCAGTGTAGTTCGCCCAACGGGCAGCACCGTTGACGTTGAGCTGCTGGATCAGCGGCACATCTGAGATCACCGGTACCAGCACCTCGGAGAACAGCTCATAGACGTTGATCCTGCCGTCGAAGTTCTGGGCGCCGCTGAACTGGTAGCCAGTGGCTGTACCGGCAAAGCCGCCGGGAATGCCCTGGATTCCCATGGCGGGGTTGTTGACGGGAACAGCCACGTTGGTGGGATCGTTGGTGGGATTGGTCACGTCGGTGATGCGCTGAACGATGGAATCCTGACGGAAGTGGCCACCGAATGCCGCGGCAATGGCACCAGCACCCCAGCCCTGATGTAGATCACCAGTGAGGGCGATATCCGCCACGTGCTGTTTCAGACGCGCATTCTGCTGCTTGATGTTGGAACCATCGCTGCGGCCAGTGGCATACTCGATCGCCTCCTGGGAAGCGCGTCCGGCGCCAAGCAGGTTCAAGGGTACACAGTTGCCGTATTGCTCTGGATTGAACATCGCCGCACGGCACATGATGGAACCATTGGCGGGATTCACCACAGAGTCCATGGCCAGGAAAATCCGATCAACCCGGGCAAAATCGATCATGGAGATATTGGTATCGGTCTCACCAAACTGGTAATAACCGTCCAGGTGCCATCCAGCCATGAAGCCATCGGTTATGTCAGCCTTGAAACCAACGGTGCCCGAGGACATGCGATTGCGCTGCTCGAAACGGGCGACACCGATATCGGCTGAACTACGCAGACTGGAGAAGCCCACTGAATTGACACCGTTGTCGAGCATTGCCTGCCGCAGATTGCCGGGCAGAAAGGCATTGTCCGCATACAGGGTCGGCTGCCAAGGGCCAAACATCAGCGAGGAGAAGCCCGGTGCGTTGGTGCGGCTTTCGCCATGAACACCCTGGGCATAAATGGTGATGTTGTCGGTGAGGTCGTGGTCAATATAGAGGAAGGCGGTATTGCGGCTGATATCTGGTATCAGACCACCTTCACCACCACGGTCCGCCTCGAAGTTATCACCGCTGCCACCACCATGGACGGGATGGATAGACTGCGACAATGTACCGGCTCCGGCAACCGACAGATTACTGAACTGAAAGGGAGTCACAGTGCCGTCAGACAGGAACTGAAGGTTGTTCAAGGCTGGTACCGGAGAAACGGTCATACCGCCAAAGGTGTACTGCGTGGAAACCACCTGGGGCGCACGGATCAACTGCGGACCCGCGGCACAGGCCACGTTCACCTGACATTGCCCGGCGTTAACCGCCGATTGCCAGGCAGGATTGGTGACAGTACCCCATCCCTGATACCAGTCACGCCCCTGGTAGGCATCAATGCCATTCTGGCGGAAGCCTCCGATGGAGAACAGCAGGTGAGTCTTGTCGCCCAGATCGGTACCATAGTTGAACGAACCTTCCCAGTTCTCGCCGTCACCGCGGCTGGTGGAGCCTCCCTGGAAGTGAGCCTCAACACCTTCAAAGTCGGTGTCGAGAATGAAGTTCACCACACCCGCCACCGCGTCGGTACCGTAGGCCGCGGAAGCACCGCCAGTCACGGTTTCGACAGACCTGATCATGGCGTCTGGGAACAGATTGATGTCAATGGTATTGGTTCGGCTGGAAGGCACCATGCGGCGACCATCGAGCAGTACCAGTGTACGCTGGGCGCCGATGCCGCGCATGTTGACGTTACTGGCCCCCGCAGAGCCGGCGAAGTTGAATTGAGTCTGGGGCTGGTTGTTGTTGAGGAAGATTGGCAACATGGTCAGGGATTCGATCAGGTTGCCCGGTGCCATGCTGGCCAGTTCACTGGCATCCATGACCGTCATGGGGTTGGGGGTTTCCATGCCCGAGGTGCGCAGGCGGGAACCTGTCACCGAAATTTCTTCAAGCCTGGTTTCTTGCTGTTGTGCACTCGTGGTCCCCGATACACCAGCGATTGCCATGGCAAGCGCGGATGCAAAAAAAACGGGAGAGCGGTTTTTCTTGCAATTTTCCACTTTCATTGACTTCTCCTTTTTGCTCTAGTTTATGTTGTACTCCCCTGCCTGCGGCTCAATCACTCACGGCATGAGCCAATGACGGTTGATGCACACCTTCCCGATTTCATGGCGCAAGCAACTGCCAATAACTTCAAGAAGGTCAACAAGCAGGTACAACTGTCGGTTTCTGACTGAAACCAACCTGGTGAGAAAGGAAAAGTTTTCACATAGGAGGCATCACCACGTAATCACATGGCAATGATTGTGAACGGCCTGCATCCCTGAGAACAAACATCCTGCTTTATTATTATGTGGTGGGGCGCTTGATCAACCTTGCTGCCCACATGGCTTGCACGCGGGCCCCTCTCCGATTTGCGTCGTATCGGAACTTGCAATTCCGTGACGCCAGTCAACCAGTTCTCCCCTAGCCGATCCCTGTGTGTACTGCTCCAGTATCCACCTTTCAGTCAGATTACCCACCGGTGATTATACCTATACATCCAGCCGAGGCAAACCCCTCGGTTCGCCGGCCAATCACGGGAGTTGGCGCCCCATACCCTTGTAAAACATAGGGTTAAGTAAGCCGGGACAGGTCCTGTACTCCTGAAGTGGTGACTTGGATCAATCTTGCTTGCAATCCTGTCAGCAATCACTGGCGTTGTGGTAAACATTCTGGACGTCATCCAGGTCATTGAGCATGTCCAAAAACTTGGCCATGACACGCCGGTCATCATCGCCCAGGCTAACCATGTTGTGGGGGACGAATTGAATTTCGTCCACATGGAAGTCAATCTCGCCAATGGCCTCCACCAGCGCATTGCGGGCCTTGGAATATTCTGTATGAGGGGCGAATACCGTCATCCGACCGTCTTCATTCTCCAGATCCTGAACATCGACGTCAGCCATCAGCAGGGTCTCCAGCACCATTTCCTCATCCCCATGATCAAACACCAGGATCGCGCTGTGATCGAACATGTGACTGACACTGCCAGGGGTGCCGATCTTGCAGTCACATTTATTGAAGCAGACGCGGACGTCGCCAAAAGTGCGATTGGGATTGTCGGTGAGGCATTCCACGATGACGGTACAGCCACCTGGCCCAAAGCCCTCGTAGCGGGCGATGGCAAAGTCCTCGCCGCCGCCGCCCTTGGCCTTGTCAATGGCCTTGTCGATGACATGCGCGGGCACCTGGTCCTTCTTGG
Source organism: Gammaproteobacteria bacterium (assembly GCA_050485205.1). Classification (GTDB taxonomy): domain Bacteria; phylum Pseudomonadota; class Gammaproteobacteria; order Pseudomonadales; family Pseudohongiellaceae; genus JAVVEZ01. Next base: position 12,521 of record JBJHAY010000027.1, on the reverse strand, counting down.
CCCTGTCGATCAAGCCACGCAGCGACAGGTTGGCACTGGGGTCAATCCCGCCCCCCTTGGCGCAGACATAGATCTCACGCGCATACTTGCTGTAGAGCTTGGTTTTGGCATCGGCCGTCTTGGCCATGGATTCCTTTCGGTTTTGGTACGCTCTGCCCATGGATGGTCTCTCTGATCTTACCTGACAAGCCGCGGATTTTACCGGAACTGGACCGACTGTGATACGCCCCAAGCAACAAGGAGATATTCTGCCAATCTTTCTGCAACGAAGGCTGGCGGGCAGCAAGCGCTGGTTGCCGCATCGACACTTGTTTGCTACTCTGACCCGGCACCAAAGTTGTCCGCTGTAGCTGTACCAACAACAACATCAACCGCGATCAGGAAGGCAACCATGGAAATATTCAGTCTCGATTTTCTTGCACGTTGGGGACATGGACTGTTCGGCATCACCTGGATCGGGATGCTTTATTACTTCAACTTTGTCCAGGGCGGATATTTCAAGCAGGCCAGCCCGGAAGCGCTGGCGGATGCCAAAGCCAAGTTGGCTCCCAGTGCGCTTTGGTGGTTCCGCTGGGGCGCCATGTTCACCTTCATCACCGGCCTGATTCTCTTTGGCTACGCCGGGGCGCGAACCAACAGTTTCATCGTGCTGGGTGGCATCATGGCCACCATCATGTTTCTCAATGTGTGGCTGGTGATCTGGCCCAACCAGAAAGTCGCCCTGGGTCTGGAGAAAGGGGGTGACGCCGCTGCCGCCGGCGCCAAGGCCCTGTTGGCCTCACGCACCAATACGCTGTTTTCCGGCCCAATGCTGTTTGGCATGTTTGCCTCCATGCATGGTACAGGCCAGGGCGCAATTCCTGTGTCGGTTCAGGGCTGGGGTAATACCGGCCTGATCCTGGCCTTGCTGATCGTGCTGGCCCTGGAGGGCAACGCCCTGTTTGGCAAGTTGGGCCCCATTGCCTCGGTCAGGGGAGTGATCATCAGCAGCCTGGTGCTGACCCTGGCTTTGTTCATGATAATCCAGGTGGTCTGACAGCCTGTCAATTCCGGCTTGAGACAGCGCCAATCAGCAATTCGGCAAATGCAACCAGGGCATGCCATGAAAGTGAAAACAGAAACCTTGCCGCCCTGGTTGCTGCCCATGCGCTCCCGAATGCTGGATTATCTCGCTCTGGTCAAATTCCGCCTGATGGCGCTGGTGCTGGTTTCAACCAGCATGGGCTTCTACCTGTCATTTACCGCCGAAAGCAATTTATGGCACTTCATCGCCACCCTGGCGGGAGTGGCCTTGGTGGGAAGCGGCGCCAACACACTCAATCAGTGGTATGAACGGGATATCGACGTCCTGATGCAGCGCACCCGCAACCGGCCATTGCCAGCCAAGCGCCTGACAGGCAGCAATGCACTGATCTTTGGTCTCTTGATCACGCTGGCAGGATTCCTGTTGCTGGGAACGCAAGTCAATCTCTTGACCCTGGGTTTGAGCTTTGTGTCCTGGGCCACCTACCTGTTCATCTATACCCCCATGAAACAGGTCAGTGTACTCAATACCTGGATCGGCGCCATTCCAGGGGCGCTGCCCGCGGTGCTGGGGTGCACGGCCGCCAGCGGCACTTTGGGTTGGGAGGCCACCTCCCTGTTCATGATTCTGTTTTTCTGGCAAATGCCCCACTTCTTTGCCATCAGTTGGGTTTACCGGGATGACTATCTGCGTGGAGGTCTGAAAATGCTTTCGGGGCCGGATCTCGACGGTCGCCGCACTGCCCGACAAATTACCTTGAACACCCTGCTGCTGATCATCGCCAGCGTCAGCCTGTTCCTGCTGCCTTCCACTGGATTGATCTACCTTGCAGTTGCCCTTATGGCAGGCGCCATGTTCCTGGCGCATGCCCTTGCCTTTCAGCGGCAGATCAGCATCCGCAATGCCCGCCGGGTATTTTTTGCATCGATTCTATATCTTCCGGTGCTGTTTCTCGCCATTATCGCCGACCGTCTGTTTTGATCGACATCAAGGACATCATTACGCCCTTGTTGCTAGTCTGGATGCCACACTGAGGTGAACGTTCTCTCCCAGTGCTCTCCCATCCATCGCAGCGAGGATGTCACCATGACCAGCACGGTTTTCATCATCTGCACTCTCCTGGCCGTAATATCCATCTCCGGTATTGTCGGCACCTTGATCGCCATTGCCCTGGGCAAGATTGAGGTCTGATCCGGACTGGACAGCCAAACGGCAAGTGGTATGCTTAGGCATCGTTTACCACTTGCCTGATGCCAGTCCTCGTGAACAAACTGCTCGGTACTCATCGGTTGCGCCTGGGTGCGCTGGAATTCCGTTTCCATTGGCTGATTGCCGCCTGTGTGGCCATGACTGTCATTGGGCTGGTCAGGCTTGGACTGTGGCAATTGGACCGTGCCAGAGAGAAACTCGATCTGCATGAAAGCTATGAAGCCATGCAAGCGCAGCAGCCGGCCGACATTCGTCATCTTCCATTGGCAGGCATCGAATATGATGCGCGGCAATTGCAAAGTCGCCTGATCCGCCTCGATGGCAGATTCATGAACGATCGAACCATTTATCTGATCTACCAGCCCTATGAAGAACAACTCGGCTACGAAGTCGTCACCCCGTTCATGACAAGTGATGACACAGAAATCGTCATGGTCAGTCGCGGCTGGAGTGCCTTGCAAACCTATGAAGAATTGAACGAAAAACTCCCAATAATCGAGGGCGAGACCACGCTCATGGGGCAAATATTCGTGCCCACTCCCGCCATGGCCGCCAGGTCCAGCCAATTGCCGTCGACACTTCGATGGCCCCTGGTAACCCGCTACCTGAATATTGAGGAAATTTCCCAACTGTTCGACTTGCCGGTTTTCCCCTACATAGTGCGACTTGGCCAGGGAGAACCAGGCGTGCTGATAAGGCACTGGCCCGCGGTATTGGTGGATATGGACCGCAATTTCTCTTATGCTTTGCAGTGGTTCGCCATGGCGATTGCCGTGGTCATCGTCAGCCTGGTACTGAGCAGCAACCTGTTACAGGTGTTACAACAACGTTCGCGCCCTCTGTAGAAGGAGTCCATCATGCAAGACAGTTCCAAGAGCAAAGCCGAACCCTCAGCGTTGAATGACGACAGTGATGCCGATGCATTTGCTGTCCTCTCTCTGCTGATCATCATAGCCTTGACAGTTGCCTACAGCATAGGCTGAAGTCACAAGCCGGGAACAGGAGCCGACATCCACTCAGGCGCGACATCCGGCGCAGCCTGCAGGCTTTGCAGAAATGCCTCCAATTGCACCAATTCTGCACGGCGCAGTCCCAGTGACTCGGCTTCATTGTGGCCTATCATGGCCATGGGGGCTCTATTGTAGTGTTCCAGTACCTCACGCAAGGTATTCAATTGCCCCTTGTGTTGAAAGGGAGCGGTAAGCCTTAGGTTACGCAGGGAAGGCGTGCGCATGGCGCCAATCAATTCCTCACCCCTGCGCACATGGATCAATTCCGGGCAGGCACGCTCCGGATCATCACTGTACTCCCCCAGGCAGTTGAAAGGGTCCGCCAACACCGCCAGCACCCCCCTGATCCTGCCCCTGTCAGGTAACTCACCTGGATATGACAAGATTCCTGTGTTATGGAATTCATGGTTAGTCAGCAAAGGGCCATTGTGACACTCAAGGCAACGGGCCTTGCCCATGAACAATTCCAGACCCAGGATTTCGTCGCGGCTCAGGTGATCTCCTGGCCTGGGCGACAATCCCGAGAGCACAGCCTCCGCATAGTGGTCGAAGCGGCTTGCCCCTGGCTTGAGCAAGCGCTCATAGGCGGCGATGGCCTTGCCGAGATTGGCGAATGCCCGATTCACCGACGATTGATCGGCCTGACTCATGCCGTGCCAGGCTGAGTGCCATGCTACCGTATTCACCGCCGCCTTGATCTCGGGAAAACGTTCCAGATCGTCCAGCTCTGGCAAAGACCCGAATAACGCTTCGTAGTCTTGACGATAGGCGGTATCAGTAGCCAGCAGGCGCAAGGCCTGGATTCTGTTGATGCCATGCTCCGCGGGATCCTCCAGTGGAGAAAGCGCCTGCGCCCAGAGACTGTCGCGGCGCCCATCCCAGTAGAGCCAGGGACTCCAGGCACTGCCAATAAGACTCATGGTATTTCTGCCGGATTCGGCAAGGCCTTGTCCCTTGGGACGCCCATCGCTGAAATGTCTTGCGGGCTGATGGCACGAGGCACAGGCAACCTTGCCATCTGCGCTGAGGCGTGTGTCAAAAAAAAGGCGGTGTCCCAGACTTGCGGCACGAGGATCATCGGCCACGCCATTGCTGGGATCAGGTGGCAGAGCTGGAAGGCTGCCGATCCAGAGTTCTCGCAACAAAGCCTGATCCTGCTCGGACCACTGGGGTAGTGGGCGCCATCGCGGCCAAAGCTCCACAACCAGGGCCAATAGCAGGGCCACCAAGCACATCATGAGGAACGTGCGGCTGTACACTCCAAACACCGGCGGAACCTTGTTGTCTTTCATAGACGCAAGGGGATAATCAGGAGATCCCGTTGCTGACCGTCGTCAATGGTGAGACGGATTTCCCAATCGCCGCGCATGTGAAACCGCATGCCAGTGACCCGGTAAGCGCCCCCGCCAAGTTCAGCTTCAACGTTGGGCGCGGTGGGCAGTCCATGGTTATGGCTGGGCATACCTCCATCAATCACAATTGTCGCATTTTCCACCGGAGCCCCGTCCGCGGTTTCAAGCTGGAGTATCCAGTCATGAATCTGGTTGATTGTGATGGGCTGCAACGCAGCGGTGTAAGTGACCCTGAACAGGCCTTGACGGCTCAACCAACTTTCTTCTTCCCGCGCATGCGCCAAGACAGCACCCAATGCCAACGCCACCACAGCCCAGGCTGGCAACAATATCGCTCTCATTTGCACCCTCCCTCCTTCAAGACTTGCGCTCACGCCAGCGGGCCAAGCCACCATTGGCAAGCCAGAAATGCAGATGGACCAACAGCGCCAGCACCAGGAACAGTGGCCAATAGCCAAAACCATTGAAGCCTACCGTGAATGGAAACACAGCAGCATAATGCTGGTCCAGTTCGGGGTGACGGGCGGTGACAATACCCAGGTAGCTGCCGCGCTGATTGAATTGATGCAGGGCTGTATACACGTCGGGCACCACTTCCGCCGACTGATAAAAGACCGTGATGCTGTCCAGGTCCTCGACATGTTCGAGATCCTGAAGCCTGGCAAAGCGTCCAAGACCGGTCACATCCTCGATGATGCGAAAGTCCACCGGCACCTGGCCAAGGGACTCATGCAGGTATTCCATCACGAATACCGCTTCTCCCGCCAAGGGAATATCCTCACAGTACTCGCGATGCCCCTTGTCGCGGGGCAGGTATATCTTGAAGTGTGCACTATAGAAGCCAATGCGGATGATACACAGATCATCCTCAAGGGTGACATTGCCATGGGCCTTGATCGATGTCGGCAACAACATCAGCAACAGGCCCAGGGCACATAGTATTGACGGCAGGCGCAGCTCAGTGTCCGAGAACATCACTCACATTGATACGTTCGGCATTCTCAGGCTGACCCAGATGATCCACGCGGGTACCGAAGGTATAGTTGCCCTCTGAGGCCATGAAACCAATCAGGAAAAACAACGCCACTGGTGGACCCAGGATGGCGGTGATCAAGGCCATGCGTTCCCACATGACGTGCATGAACACGGCTACGATATAACCCGCCTTCAGTAGCATGAAAATGATGATCAGGCTCCAGCGCAGCATGCCCTGGAAATCGAAGTAATCCACCATGTAGGACAGGGTGCTCAAAACAAAGAGCAATATCCACACTTTCAGATAGATGCCGATGGGATGATGTTCCTCGGCGTGAGTCTGTGCTTCTGCTGCCATGTCCCCTCCCTACCAGAGATAGAAAAACGCGAAGATGAATACCCAGACCAGGTCCACGAAGTGCCAATAGAGACCTGTGATCTCCACAATGTCGTAATTGTTCTTCTTGTCGTAGTCACCACGCCTGATTTTGAAAGCCACGATGGTGAGATAGAGCACCCCGATCGAAACATGGAGACCGTGGAAGCCTGTGACCATGAAGAATACCGAGCCAAACTGGGCGGCGCCAAAGGGATTGGCCCAGGGACGCACCCCTTCCGAAATCAGCTTGGTCCACTCGAAAGCCTGCATGCCAACGAAAGTGGCGCCAAACAAGGCAGTGATCATCATGAACAAGAAGATTTTCTGCTTGTCACGGAAATGGGAATATCTCACCGCCAGCGCCATGGTGCCGCTACTGGTAATCAAAATGAATGTCATGATGGCAATCAAAATCAGCGGGATATCATGACCGAAAAGATTGAGGGCGAAAACCTGGCTGGCATAGGGCCAGGGATCGGTGGCCGACATCCGCACATTCATGTATCCCACCAGGAAACAACTGAAGATGAAGGTGTCGCTCACCAGGAATATCCACATCATGGCCTTGCCCCAAGGCACATGAAATGTTTGTTTTTCGTCCGCCCAATCGTCTATGAAGCTTTGTAGATGGCCGGATTTTGCAATGGCTTGCTCAGTCATACAGGCATCCTAGGTATATGAGATTAATGCGAAGACAACCAACCACACCAGCAGCAGGAAGTGCCAGTACAAAGCGCACAGTTCCACGCTCAATCTGACATCATCCAATCTGGCTCCAAACCATAATCGCAGCCCCGCCCTGGTCCAGACCCACAGTCCGCCGAGCAGGTGGAGTCCATGCACCCCGGTGAGGATGTAGAAAAAGGAATTGGCGGGATTACCCTGCAAGGTGTAACCACTGGCACTCATCTGGCTCCACACCGCCAGTTGTCCCACGATGAAAGCCAGGGTCAGGGCGCCGCCGATGAGCATGCCTCGCTTGAGGGAGGCCTTGGTGCCGGACTTCAATTGATTGCGGGTCCACTGCAAGGCGACACTGCTGGCAAACAGCAGCAGGGTATTGAACCACAGTAGTGCCGACTCCGGCATGGGGCGCCAGTCATCCAGTTCCATCCTGATCACATAGGCCACTGAAAACAGCATGAACAGTACCGCCACGACACCAAGAAAGAACAACAAGGCGATTCTTTCCGGCGCCACGCTTACCTGGTCCACAGCTCCCTGGGGGACTCCTGTCTCAGTCTCCAGATGACGTTCCCAGGACTTTTCCGTCAGTACCCTCAGCCAATTCATGCCGGATGCTCCTGATAGTGATATTTACCGGCACCAGGTTCCATTTCAACTTCTTCCGGTGGCATGTTCTGAGGAATGAAGTCATGCTTGGCGCCAGGGACGCTGTACTCATAAGCCCAGCGGTAAACAGCCGGCAGTTTCGGTCCCCAGTTGCCATGGGCTGGCGGGGTGTCGGGCGTGTGCCACTCCAGGGTAGTGGCTTCCCAGGGATTGGGGTCTGCCTTCTCGCCCCTGATCAGGCTCCAGACAATGTTGATGATGAAAACCATCTGCACAATACCGACAAAAATCGCGGCCTGGGTAATGTTGGCATTGAGCGCCATGGCGGAATCCGGAATGAACTCGGTATTGCCCAAGGCGTAATAGCGGCGGGGCACTCCCAGAAAACCCAGATAATGCATGGGCAGGTAGATGGCATAAGTGCCGAGGAAGGTGGCCCAGAAATGGATTTTACCCAGGGTCACATTGAACATCTTGCCACTGATTTTGGGGAACCAGTGATAGATGGCGGCAAACAGCACCATCACCGGTGAGACCCCCATCACCATGTGGAAATGTGCAACCACGAAATAGGTATCGGAAAGCGGCAGGTCCACCGTGACGTTACCAAGGAAAATACCGGTAAGACCGCCATGGATGAAGGTGAAGATGAATCCCATGGCAAACAGCATGGGCACCGTCAAGCGGATGTTGCCCTGCCACAAGGTCAGGACCCAGTTGTAAACCTTGATGGCGGTGGGCACCGCAATGATCAGGGTGGTAAAGGCAAAGAAGAATCCAAAGTAGGGATTCATGCCACTCACATACATGTGATGCGCCCAAACAATGAAACTGAGACCGCCGATGGCGACAATCGCCCACACCATCATGCGATATCCAAATATATTCTTGCGGGCATGGGTACTGAGAATGTCAGATACCAGGCCGAAGGCTGGCAACGCCACGATGTAGACTTCGGGGTGTCCAAAGAACCAGAAAAGATGCTGGAACAGAATGGGACTACCCCCCACATGTTCTGCCGTCTGTCCCAGTGAGACGATTGCCGGCATGAAAAAACTGGTGCCGAGCAACTTATCGAATGTCATCATCACGGCACTGACGAAAAGAGCTGGAAAAGCGAACAGTCCCAGAATAGTGGCCACGAAAATGCCCCAGATGGACAGCGGCATGCGCATCAGGGTCATTCCCCGGGTGCGTGCCTGAAGCACGGTGGTGACATAGTTCAAGCCGCCCATGGTAAAGGCGACGATGAACACCGCCAGGGACAGCAACATGAGAATGATGCCCATGTCGGCACCCGGCGTGCCGCGCAGAATCGCCTGCGGGGGATAAAGAGTCCAACCTGCTCCGGTGGGGCCTCCAACAACGAAGAAACTGGCCATCAAGATGATGACCGAGAGCAGATAGAACCAAAAACTGAGCATATTCAGATAGGGAAAGACCATGTCCCTGGCACCGATCTGAAGTGGAATCAGATAATTGCCAAAGCCACCCAGGAACAGAGCAGTGAGCAGGTAGATCACCATGATCATGCCGTGCATGGTGACGTACTGGTAGTAAGCGCTGGGATCGATGAAGGCGAAGCTATCCGGATACCCCAGTTGCAGCCGCATCAGCGCCGACAGGACCAGGGCGACCAAGCCCACAAAAATGGCGGTACAGGCATACTGGATGGCGATGACCTTGTGATCCTGGCTCCAGATGTACTTGGTTATGAAACTGTGCGGATCATGCATCTCCTGAACTTGGTCCGCTATTGGAACATATGCCATTGAAGTCTCCTCAACCTGCTAATTTGATAATACTGTCTTCTTATCGCGGTGACCTGATTCAGCGTAGGGTATTGATATAAGCCACCACATCATCGATGGCCTGGTCATCCTTCAGCCCCGTCACCATCGATACCATCTGGAACCCATATTCATCATCGGGATGCTGCCCTCTTATGCCGTTCTTGTAATTGCGCAGTTGCCGCACCAGATACCAATCATTCATCCCCGCCAGCGTTGGCGCATTGACTGACCAGACTCCCTGGCCATCGGCACTGTGGCAGATACCACAGGTGGCATCGTACAGAGCCTTGCCATTGGCGGCATTGCCCTGCACGGTGATGGGCGCCGGGGTATCCGGCAAGGTTTCGATGTAGGCAATCACATTGTTGATGGCGGTGTCATCGACCAGCACCGCGGCCATGGGCGCCATTTGGGCACCGAATTCATCACCGGGTTGGCTGCCTCTCACGCCCTGCTTGTAGTAGTTGAGTTGCCGCCGCATGTACCATCCTTCCTGGCCGGCAAGCTTGGGGGCATTGAGATCGGCATTGCCTTCGCCATTGGCGCCGTGGCATGCGGCGCAAACCGCATATAGGCCCTGTCCGATCTGAGGGTCGCCCGCCAACTGGGCCTGACTCTGGGCAAAGGTCATCTGGTTGGCTAGCCAGGACTGATAGTCGGCCTCGCTGTCCACCACCACCCTGCCGCGCATGATGTGATGGCCTATGCCACAAAGTTCTTCGCACAGAATTTCATAGCTGCCCAACTTGGTGGGCGTCAGCCACAGGTAAGTGACCGAGCCTGGCACCATGTCCATCTTGACCCGGAACTGGGCCACCGCGTAGTCATGCAAGACATCCTTGGAACGCAACAGAATTTTGACAGGCTGATCGATCGGCAAGTGCATTTCCGGGGAGAACACCACGATATCATCCTGGCCATTGGGGTCATCGGGGTCGATGCCCAGGGGATTGTCCGGCGTGATGTAAACAGCATCCGCCGCGCCAAGCACGCCGTCGGCGCCCGGATAGCGGTAACTCCATTGCCACTGCTGTCCAACCACCTCCACTTCGTGGGCATCCTCCGGAACCGTCACGAAATCCGCCCATACGAACAAACCAGGCGCCAACATCGCGGCAACACCCACCGCGGTCAATCCGGTCAGCCAGGCCTCCAGTTTCTTGTTTTCCGGCTCGTAGCGGGCACGCCGGTCAGGCCGATAGCGATACTTGTACACCGCGTAGGCCATGAAGAGGTTTACCGCGACGAACACGAAACCCGTCACCCACAGCGTGATATTGATGGTGTCATCGATAGTGGTCCAGTTGGAAGCGATGGGGGTCAACCACCAGGGGCTGAGCCAATGCAGGAGCAGTGAGATGATGACCAGGAGCACTATCGCAATGATGAAAGCCATGGTTTTCCTATCCTTATCAAAGCAATGAACGAAGCCAGCACCAGCCTAATCTTGGTGACGGCGATAGACGGACATCTACAAATTTTGGAGAGCAGAGGAGAGTCTTGACGATGCTGGCTGGCAGCACAAAATCTACAAAGGAAAGTAACCGATCAATCGGTACGGAAGACGTTCCGCCTGGGTAATCATGGCAGGATTTATCGGCTGCAGTCATTTGGCTACGAACGAGAAACAAAATTCCGTCCATAACGTCGCCCCTCTCAAAACACCCAGGCTTGCTGGATATTCAAGTTCATGGCGCATTGAAGGGCTTGCTGGTGAACGCATTATGGCCAACTGGCCGGTAATCACCAGAAGGATGGGAAGGCCTGCAAAGGCTTCCATCCCACCCTTCAATCAGCGCTTGTTATTATCAGGCTTCTTGACTACGACTACACCGAAATCTCTTTGTAACAGTCATTCTGTCGAAGACTATAGCATCACCGCCACCACCGCAAGCCTTTTGCAACTTGAAGGCGTGGCCGCATCACACGGGACGCGGCATGCTGAACGGGTTATAGAACTGAGCGTCACAACCCACCAGCCTGGCTTCCGGATGCAGGCGATCCATCATCTGCTGGACATTGTCCTCTTCATTCTTGTGGGCATAGACCAGAATCAGGTACTTGCCTGCTTCGATGTCATTATGGAAGGGCTCCAATTTTTTGTTTTCAGTGGAAATGCCCACCAACCCCCCTTGCCAGGCACCGAAGCAGGTCATCAACAACATGATGCCAGCATAGGCCATCCACGGCAGATTCGGTCCGAAGGGCTGCAAGGTGGCAATGAGGCCAGCGAAGACCAAACCCGCGACGAAGCCCAGGCCGGCCCCAATCAGGCCATCCCTGATGATGTCCAGGGTTTCAAGGTAATTGCTGGAATGGAGATGTTTGCGGCTGAGACCGGCTTCATTCTTGCTTATGATATGAATGAACCAGTCATCAACGCCGGCCTTATGAAGATCATCCGAGATTTGCTCGGTGCTTGCGAGGGTTGGCGAAAGATAGTAATAACACTTCATCACAGCTCTCCTTTTGTTATAAAAGTGAGTTAGAAGACTGGGATTATTCGTGTCCTTTCTTTACTACTAATGCCCGATACCTACTCCTGTTGGAGGCAACTGCTCAGAGGCAATAACAACTATCACAGTGTTTTCTAGCATTCTTTGTTTCCAGGTTGATTCAGCCCTTGGGTGATACTATCGGGGCTGGCTTAACCACTCTTGCTTACCACTATAATCCCAACCCGGTCGCCTTGGCTACCCCTCCCTGGCAATTTACTTCCGCCTCGGCTCTATCATCAACCTTCCTCGCCCGGCCTTGAAGGCCTTGACCCCGAACCCCAAGAGAACCAAGGCTGCCACCAGGCTACCAAAGGCGGATTCCACCGCGGGCAAGGTGCTGCGCACGGTGAGGGAAAGCACCATGGCCACCAGGGTGGCCGCTGCCGCCAATAACAACAGAACCGAGGCAATCAGCAGGGCTACCCCCATTAATCGAGTCATCAACTACCTCCAGCAACATGCGTGATTCACCCAACATCCTATCCGTCCAGGACGAATCAACATGACCAAACCGGCACCAGTCCCAACCCGGAGTAGCACCAGCCTTGCAACAGCGACCACCCATGACCTGAGCCGGAACGTGCTGGTGACGGAATAGTGCCACAACATCCGGGCTAACAGGCTGTCAATTACAGCGGGCTTTATAATATATGACAACTGACAAAGGGCGAGTGTTCCATGGATTCGCCCCTGTCATTACCGGCGCATCCCACCGCGACAACCCACAATATGGAACAATAGACTCATAACAGAGTCAAGCAGTGGAGGTGTCTGCTTCGAAATAGGAACGCATGACCTTGCGGCGCTGATTCATCAAGACCAGCCCGACCAGGCACAGCAAGGCGGCCACCACATTGGGCCACATCAGCCCGAAATGACCGGCAAACCAACCAATGATCAGCACACCCAAGGCCGGCGCCCCCCTGGTGCAGGCAACCCACAGGCTCAGTACCCTGCCGCGCATGCTGTCCTTGATGCTGTTCTGCAC
>JBJHAY010000026.1:0-17654 GCA_050485205.1 Gammaproteobacteria bacterium | reverse complement strand
GGCATGTCCCGCAGGCGATCACTGTAGTGGGTAAGAAAATCGTTGATGTGCCACTCCAGCGCCAATGGGTCGGTATTGGGGGACTCGATATACATGACGATACCATTGGTGCGCATGATGGGCATGCTGCCGGCATTCACCACATAACCCAGTTGCTGCTGGGTACGCAGTGAATCGTAGAAGGGCGTGCGCAGAATCGTCCCCAACAGGCTCACTGTTGCGCGGGTGCGGAGGCTGTCATCGGGGGCCTGCTGGTAGATGACGATGGCGGAATCCTCGTGGTCTATGCTTTGTTCATATACCGCCTTGGTTTCCGGCGTCAACTTGAGCACGGCGCTGAATGGCGGCACCGGCGCCTGTGCCGAAGGTTGCAGATAACGCCGCGCCATGGCCATCATCGACTCGGCCTCGGCGCGGGTGATGTTGCCATGATACAAGGCCTCGATTCTGAGACTGGACAGTATTTGCGGCACAAAGGCCTTGACGTCCTCCAGGGTGATGTCCGCCAGTGCCTGCATTCTTTGCTCTTCGGTCCAATAAGGGCTCACCAGCAATCCCTGCATTTTCTGAATCAGGCGGATATAGGGTGTCTGCTTGCTGGCGTTTTCCAGGCTGCGGGTCATTTCGGTTTTGATAATGTCGAAGCGTTCCTGGGCAAAGTCCACCGCCACCAGGGCTTTCAATACCTCCTCCAGCAGCACCTCCTGGTTATCACTGTAGCCATTGACACGCAGACTGATGCCGCGGCCTCCACTGTTGACGCCATAGCCCAGGCCGGCAAGACTGGCGGGATAGGTGAATTCACGCAGGGAGTCATTGACCAGGTTCATGGCCAGGCTGCCCTTCAAAGAGTTTTCCACTGACTCGCTCATGATGGGTGTCAGAGCCGTCATGTAAAAATAGGCACGCGGCACCCGGAAGAAATCATCCTGCTTGAACCACAGGCGCACGCCATCTTCGTCCAGTATCACTTCCGGCTTGGCGTAAAGATCAGGGTTGGGCGCCCGCTCCAGAGGCTTCAGGCTGATGTCATCGGGAATGAAAGGATTGGGTGTCGGCATGCGCAGGGCCAGATCCCGCTGCGTGCCTGGCCTCCAGGCGGCAATGCGCTCGGCGGGCAAGGCGGAGACGCTGTAGGCGCCACCGAAACGCGGCTCGACCTGATCCGTCTCCACATGCAGGCCGGTCACGGTCAGCAGCACATTTTCTGGAATCAGATAACTCAGGAAGCGGCGGATCAGATCGGGATCGAAGGCCTCATAGGTATAGCCCGCGGTAATGATCTCCCTGGCGGGGTATTGCTGCATGGTGTTGGCAAGGTTGCTGACCAGGTTGATGGGCTGTGATGGCTCCTGAAACAGGAAGGCAATCTCAGCCATGGCCTTCTGCTCCTGGAACATCCATTCATGAATTCCCTGTTCCGCCATCAACTCGATGTACTGAAACAACAGGGCTGTGATTTCATCGACCCGATGCACCCCTTCCTCGGTCAGCGACACGCTCACCGAAAAAGTCGCGCCATCGTCATAGGACAAGCCACCACCGGCACTGAGGCCATTGGCCCAGCCCCGTTCCTTGAGCAGGGACAGCAGACTGCCCTCGCCCTCGTGGCCAACCAGGTTGGCCAGATAATTTAACGGCTTGTAACGATAATAGGGACGTACCGGTGGCAGCGGAAAAGTATAGGACACGGAACGGCTGTCCCGCACCGGACGAATCTGCACCTGGGCCGGCAGGCTGCCAGGGGTAAACAGCGCTTCGTTGACTTCTGGGACGCTGGCGCCACGATCCGGCACCTCACTGAAATACTGCCGCGCCATGGTTTCCAGTTCATCCAGACTTTCACCACCAAGAATGGCCAGGCTCATCAGATTGGCGGAGTAGAAAGCCTCGTAATGTGCCAGCAAGGCCTGCCGCAAGCTGCCCTCGCCCTCATGGTCCTGCAGCGTCTCCAGACTGCCCACGGAGAACTTGGCCAGGGGATGGCGAGGATTGATCACCGACTTGAAGATTTCGTAGGCGCGGCGACCGTCATTCTGCAGGTTGGACTGATACTCGGAGTGAACGGCATTGCGCTCCCGGTCCACGTATTCCGGGGTCAACAGCGGGTCGATGAAGAACTGGGAAAAGCGCTCCAGCGCCGGCTCCAGATATCCCTTTTCAATGTCGAAGTAATAATTGGTGTTTTCATAGGCAGTGTAGGCATTGTTGCTGCCACCGCGCCCAGTGATGTACTCCTGGTACTCCCCGGCCTGGGGAAACTTGCCGGTGCCCAGAAACAGCATGTGTTCCAGGAAGTGGGTGAGACCCTCGTAACCCTCTGGATCATTGCCGGAGCCAACCCGCACATCCATGGCAGCGGCGGCCTTGTCGGTTTCGGGGTCGTGGATCAACAACACCTTGAGATTATTGTCGAGGGTGATGGCACGGTATTCGCGGCGGTCATTGGGACTCTTGGCCACTTCGTCGGCCAGTGGCAAGGCCAGCGTGATATCCCTGTCGAGGGTGCAGGCGCCCAGTACCAATATGGTGGCACTGAGCGCGAGAATCAGGACCTGGAATGACTTGATGCTTGGTATCCTGGGCATGGGCTCAATTCCTTGCTGGTGAGCCTTGCAAGATACCATAGTTGGGTCATGGGGTGGGCTACTGGTGCAAAGTCCGAGCTTACCTTAGAGATGCACGGGACGCGGGCTGATAAAGGGCATCAGCAGGCGGTAAATCCAATTGGTGGGCGAGATGGGCGCATCCAGGGTGGCGATGCAGAGACAGTCTTCGTCCTGGGATGCCACCGGCCTGTGTTTCTCTCCGGCGCCCCGCACCACGAAGTCACCAATCCGGTAATGATCATCCTGGTCGGAAAAGCTGCCCTTGAGAATCACCGTGATCTCGTCACCCTTGTGGCGGTGGCTGGGCACCGAACCACCGGCGCGAATGTGAATCAGCGAGGTCTCGCGCTCGCGGTCGCCGGCGTTGAGGTGGGAATACTTGAAGTCCTTGCCCATGGAATACCACTTCAGGCTGTTCAGATCGCCCCGGGTCAATTTGACGATGGCGCTGGGCAGACGGCTGGCGCGGGCGGCACTGGTTTCTCCAACCTGACTAGATCTCTGTTGCCGCGTGGTCGCGGCAGGCAAGCCGTCGATGCGAGCCATCAGGCGCGAGAAATTATCCCCCAGGTTGTCGGAGGACGCAGGTTGCTGTTGCATGAACAACTCGGCGCCCAGGCTGGTGAGCTGTTGGATCTTCAAGCGGCATTCACTGCAGTAATGCAGGTGCGAAGCCACGCACAGAGCCTGGGACGCAGGCAGCGAGCCGGCGGCGTAGTCGGTCAGGAAACGGGTGTCTGGATGGTACTTTGGCATTGTGTATCTATCTTGTTTGTCTATGTTCATCAAAGCTCAACGCCTATCTATCAATGGCGATGCGCAGTTTTTTCAAGGCCAGCCTGACCCGGGATTTCACGGTTCCCAGGGGCAGGTCCAACTCTTCCGCCACTTCCGTGTGCGACTTGTCTTCCAGGTAGACCTTTTCAGTATTTCCGCCTGTTCCTCGGGCAACTCCCTGAGCGCCCCCTGGATCAAGCGCCTGCCGCGTTGCTGATATATCTGGTTGAACACGTCAGTGCCGACATCCTCCAGCCAGATGTCCTGGGCTTCCAGGGTGTCATCCTCGATAAAATCCGTCGATACCGCATTTTTCACATGGCGCGAGTTCTTGCGAATCAGGTCGATACGGGTATTCCTGGCAATGGTGAAGATCCAGGTGCCGGCGCTGGCCAGGTTGGCATCAAAGGAATCCGCCTTGGTCCAGACTTTGATCATACTCTCCTGCACCAGTTCGTCGGCAAAGGTATCGGCCTGATTCAAGTTCGGCACCTTGTAGGCAAAGGACTTGATCAGGGGCGCAAAATGACTGAACAATTGCTGGAAGGCATCCCTGTCCTGAAAACGGGCCACCCGATGCAGGCATTCATTCCAGCGCGACGCGGAATCCGGTCCACTGTCCACATCAACGTCGATTGGCCTGATATTGCTTTGCTCGATGCCCATGCCGGGTTCATCCATATCCATGATTGCTTCAACTACCTCATGCCACCTTGTACGGGGACTTTGACTGGATGGATTACTGATCCGGCTCAACATTGTTGCCGTATATCCGCACAAAAATTAAGTCTTTCCACTGCCAGGAAAAAACAGTATGGAACAGAGCCCTATTTTCATGCCCACGGCCAGTGCCGATGCGCTGGTACGCCGTTTTGTCGAATACTACGAAAACTATGGCCTGGAAGCCATAGGCAGGCTGGATGAAATCTACACCCCGGACATCGAGTTCGTGGATCCTGTGCATCGGGTACAGGGGGTTCTGGCCCTGAAAAACTACCTGCGCAAGATGGCCGTGAACCTGCTGAGTTACCGCATGCAGTGTCTGGATGTGCTGGCCGACGATGACAAGGCCTACATTCATTGGCAGATGACATTCCGCCATCGCGCCCTCAACAAGGGCAAGCCCATCGAACTGCGGGGCATGACCCAGATCCGCTTCACCTCCAAGGTCTACTACCACGAGGATTGCTATGACCTGGGGGCGCTGCTCTACGAGAATCTGCCGCTCTTCGGCGGCATTACCCGCAGGATCAGGCAGCGCGTGGCGACACAAGCATGAGCGCGCCGCAATCTCTGCAGAGTGCGCCACAAACCATCTGGATCACCGGCGCAGGCTCGGGCATCGGCCGTGCGCTGGCCCTGTCCCTGGCCAATCTTGGCCACACCGTCATCATCAGCGGCCGCGATGCCGGCAAGCTCAAGGCATTGGCCGCGCAAGTTGATGCCGGCCAGGTATTGTGTCTCCCCTGTGATGTGGCCGACGACAAGGCCATGGCCGGAATCCTGAACAGCCTGCAACCCGCCATCACCCACCTGGACATGGTCATTGCCTGCGCCGGCATCTGCGAGTACGTGGACCTGCCTGACCTGGACGTGGACATGGTGCGCCGGGTCTGTGATACCAACTTCATTGGCGTGGTCAACACCTGCGCCGCCGCCCTGCCCTGGCTCAGGGAGGCCGCCCGCGTGAAACCAGGCTGCCGCCCTCACATCGTCGGTGTCGGCAGCATGAGCAGCTACATTGCCTTTCCCCGCGCCGAGGCCTATGGCGCCGCCAAGGCCGCCATGAGCTACTTTCTGGACTGCCTGCGCATCGACCTGGGCGCCGACATGGATGTGACCGTGGTCTACCCCGGCTTCGTGGAAACGCCGATGACCGCGCGCAATGACTTCCCGATGCCGGATCTGGTCACAGTGGATCAGGCCGCGGCCCACATCCTGCGCCGCCTGCCACGGCGGCCCCGGCAGATTGCCTTCCCCTGGCGCCTCAACCTGGTGTTGAAACTGGCCGCACTGGTACCCGGCCTTTGGTATGGCAAAGTCGCCCCGGGACTCAGACGGACACCGAGGCAGGAGACAGGATCATGAAAATCGCCGTGATCGGCAGTGGCATATCAGGCATGGCCGCGGCCCATTATCTCGCGGGCAACCATGAGGTCAGTCTGTTCGAGGCCGCCGACCGCCTCGGCGGGCACACCGCCACCATCGAAGTGGACAGCGATGATGGTCCCCTGGCGATCGATACTGGCTTCATCGTCTACAACGACTGGACCTATCCAGGCTTCATCCAGTTGCTGAATGAACTGAATGTAGCCACTCAGCCCACCAGCATGAGTTTCAGTGTCAGCGACCAGGCCACTGGCCTGGAATATGCCGGCACCAGCATCAACACCCTGTTCGCCCAGCGCCGCAACCTGTGCTCGCCGTATTTCCTGCGCATGGTCAGGGACATTTTGCGCTTCAACCGCGAGGCCGAACAGCATCTGGCGCGGGACCCGGCACTGGTAGCCATGACCCTGGGCCAGTACCTGCGGCAATATCAATACGGTGAGGGCTTCCGCGAACACTACCTGGTGCCCATGGGGGCGGCAATCTGGTCCGCTACCCGCGAGGGCATGGAAAACTTTCCACTTGGCTTCTTTGTGCGCTTCTTTCGCAACCACGGCCTGCTCAATATCCGCAACCGCCCGCAATGGCGGGTCATCAAGGGAGGCTCCAAGCAGTACATCGCTCCCCTGACCGCGTCCTACCGCGACAACATTCATCTCGCCTGTCCAATACAAGCCATCCGTCGTGGCCCCGATGGTGTCACTATTCACAGTGTCAGGGGTGAGGAGCATTTCGATCAGGTGGTGCTGGCCTGTCACAGTGACCAGGCCCTGTCCCTGCTGGCTGACGCCAGTGCCATGGAGAAGCAACTGCTGGGGGCCATACCCTACCAGCGCAATGAAGTGGTACTGCATACCGACAGCCGCCTGCTGCCACGCCTGCGCCAGTGCTGGTCGAGCTGGAATGTGAGCCTCACCGACGACGGCAATCCAGTGCCCCGGCTCACCTACAACATGAACATCCTGCAAGGCCTGCAAGCCCGGGAAACCTACTGTGTCACCCTCAACCAAAGCAGTGACATCGATGAACAGCGGATCATTGGCGTGTATCACTACGATCACCCGGTATTCACCATGGCGGGCATGGATGCCCAAGCCCGCTGGCACCAGATCAACGGTGTCCAGCGCACCTGGTTCTGTGGCGCCTACTGGCGCAATGGCTTTCACGAGGATGGGGTGTGGAGCGCGCGCCGGGTGGCGGATGCGATCCTGGCGCTGGAGGCTGGATCATGAGCGGCAATCGGACCAAGCCCCTGCAATCCTGCCTCTACGAGGGCGTGGTAAGTCACTGCCGCTTCCTGCCCCGGCGCCACCGTTTCAGCTACCAGGTCTACATGGTCTACCTGGATCTTGCGGAACTGGATCAGGTGTTCCATGACAGTTGGTCCTGGTCCAGCACCAGTCCCAACCTTGCCTGGTTCCGCCGCGCCGACTACCTGGGCGATCCCACCGTGCCCCTGGACCAGGCGGTACGTGCCCGGGTCAAGGAGGCCACCGGCCATTGGCCGCAAGGTCCAGTGCGCATGCTCAGCAATCTGCGCTACTTCGGATTCATCATCAATCCCATCACCTGTTATTACTGTTTCGATGAAGAGGACAGGCTGCAATACCTGGTGGCGGAAGTGACCAATACCCCCTGGCGCCAGCGTCACAGCTATGTGCTGCCTTGCGACCCCGACAAGCCGGTGCTGAACACGAGCTTTGACAAGGCCATGCATGTCTCCCCCTTCATGCCCATGGACATGCGCTATGTCTGGCGCAGCCGCAGACCCGACCAGCATCTTTCCATTTTCATGGAAAACTGGGGAGATGGCCGACGCCAATTCAGTGCCTCCATCCACATGAAACGCCTGGCCCTGACGCCAGCCTCGCTGCGGCGGGTATTGTGGCGTTATCCCGTGATGACCATGAAAGTCGGTGCCGCCATCTACTGGCAGGCGCTTAAATTATGGTGGAAGAAAATCCCTTTTGTACCCCATCCACGTATCAAGCGCGAACCCTGTGCGCGGACCATTGAAGGAGATCAGGTTTGAGAATCACAGCACTTCCCCGTTTCAATCACGACAGATCCTCCGGATTCGATGCCTGGTCACGGCAGATCCTGTTCAAGGTCCTCAACGGCATTCGCATCGGCTGCCTGATACTGGAGGAGGATGGTCAGGTGTACCAGTTTGGCGAAGAGCGTCAGCAGGCCGCCATGGTGGCACAGATTTCAGTGAAGGATCCCAGTGCTTACAGCCATGTGCTGCGCAATGGCAGCATTGGCTCCGGCGAGGCCTACATGGCGGGTCTGTGGGAAAGCCCCGATCTGGTGAAAGTGATCCGCCTGATGGTGCTGAACATGGGAATGCTGCAGCGCATGGAGCAACAGGCTTCCTGGTGGCGGCGCCTGGCCGGAAAATTGTTCCACCTGGCGCGGCGTAACTCCCGCGAGGGCTCGCGTCGCAACATATCCGCCCACTATGATCTCAGCAATGAATTCTTCACCTTGTTTCTGGATTCCAGCATGGCCTACTCCTCGGCCATCTTCAAACAGGAAGCGGATACCCTGGAGCAGGCCTCCCATGCCAAATTCCAGCACATTTGCGAGCGTCTGCAACTGAAGCCCGAGGATCACCTGGTGGAGATCGGCACCGGCTGGGGTGGCCTGGCGATTCATGCCGCCCGTCATTTCGGCTGCCGCGTCACCACCACCACCCTGTCACGGGAGCAACATGCCCATGCCAGCGAGTGGGTGCGGCGAGAGGGCCTGGAAGACCGCATTACCCTGCTGTTGCAAGACTATCGTGATCTGGAAGGCAGCTACGACAAGCTGGTGTCGGTGGAAATGATCGAGGCGGTTGGCCATGAGTACTATCCCCAGTACTTTGCCAAATGCGCCAGCCTGCTGAAGCAAGACGGCCTCATGCTGATCCAGGCCATCACCATTTCCGATCAACGCTATGAGAAATCCCTGCGCGAGATCGACTTCATCAAGCGCTACATCTTCCCTGGTGGACAACTCCCCTGCAACGCCGCCATTGCCGGCAATGTGGCACAACATACCGACATGCAACTGATCGGTCTGGAAGACATCACCCATGACTACGCCCGCACCCTTTGTGAGTGGCGTGAACGCTTCTGGCGCAACATCGACCAGGTGCGCGCCGGGGGCGCCGACGAACAATTCATCCGCATGTGGCATTTCTATCTGTGCTTCTGCGAGGGCGGATTCATGGAAAGGGTGATCCACACAGCTCAGTTCCTGATTGCCAAGCCCATGTTCCGGAGTTTGCCTCGCATCATCTAACCCGCTCAGGATAACCTGCTGCAATGGGTGGATAGGGCATGGGACTGGCTTGTTGCTATTGTCTGGGCGTAGAGTTCCGGGGTGAGCAGCTGGCCGTGTTATCATCGGCCACTGATCATGACGGAGCCTGTACTTGAGCCTTAGCAGCCACCCCTTTGATGCTCTCGACCCGGATCTGGTGGTGGGGGCAGTGGAAACTACCGGCCGGGTTTCCGACCTGCGCATCCTCGCCCTCAACAGCTATGAGAACCGCGTCTACCAGGTGGGCATGGAACAAGGCCCGCCGGTGATCGCCAAGTTCTACCGCCCAGGCCGCTGGAGCGACGCCCAGATTCTGGAAGAACATGCCTTCACCATCGAGTTGGCGGCATTGGATGTGCCAGTGGTGGCACCCATGGCGGACGCCGGGGGCAATACCCTGTTCACCCATGGCGGCTTTCGCTTCGCCGTGTTCGAGCGTCGGGGTGGCAGAAGCCCGGAACTGGACAACCTTGATCACCTGCTGATCCTGGGCCGTTTCATCGGCCGCATCCACCTGGTGGGGGCCAACAAGTCCTTCCTTCAGCGCCAGGGGCTCAGTGTGCAAAGCCATGCTCAGGACAGTGCTCACTACCTGCTGTCCCATGACTTCATCCCCGCCGGTTTGCGTCCGGCCTATGAATCCCTGGCCCGCGACCTGATCGACCGGCTCCAGGCCAGCTTTGCCAATGCCGTCAAGCCACGCCTGCTGCGCATCCATGGCGACTGTCACATGGGCAACATCCTGTGGCGCGATGACACCCCCCACTTCGTGGACTTCGACGACACCATGATGGGGCCGGCCATCCAGGACCTGTGGATGCTGCTCAACGGCAGCCGCATGGAGCGGATGGCGCAATTGGCGGAACTGGTGGAAGGCTACAACGAATTCGCCGAATTCCGTGCGGCGGAACTGGCGCTGGTGGAGCCCCTGCGCACCTTGCGGCTGATGCACTACAGCGCCTGGCTGGCGCGACGCTGGGATGACCCGGCCTTTCCCCACAGCTTTCCCTGGTTCAACACCGAGCGTTACTGGTCCAACCACATCCTGGCGCTGCGGGAACAGTTGGCGGCCTTGGATGAGGAACCACTTTCCCTTTTTCTCTAGCCCGGATCAGGCTGACTGCTTGAACGCCGCCAGGGCGCGCTGACGCCCAAAGGAGAGATCGACCATCGGTGGCGGATAGGTGATAGGCCGGAACAGACCCGGCGAATGAATGTCATCGCCCTCCAATTCCCGCAATTCCGGCACATGGCGCCGAATGAAGCTGCCCTCGGGATCGAAGCGCCGTGACTGGGTTTCAGGATTGAAGATACGGAAGTATGGCGCGGCATCGGTGCCAGTGGATGCGCTCCATTGCCAGCCACCGTTGTTGGCGGCGAAGTCGCCATCCACCAGATGCCCCATGAACCAACGCTCCCCCAGGCGCCAATCCAGCAGCAGATGCTTGGACAGAAACATGGCACTGATCATCCGCAGGCGGTTGTGCATCCAGCCGGTTTCCAGCAATTGACGCATAGCGGCATCGACGATGGGGATGCCAGTGCGGCCCTCGGCCCAGCGCTGAAATTCGTCCTGATCATGACGCCAGGGCACATGAGCCACATCGTCACGCCAGGGAAGATGGCGGCAGACATGGGGAAAGTGGTTCACGGTGTGCTGGTAGAACTCGCGCCACATCAGCTCGTTGCACCAGGTTTCCACCCCCTTGCCATCGTGATAGGCGTGGGCCTGACGCCAACATTCCCCCACTGACAACACCCCGGCCGCCAACCAGGGGGAGAGCGTGCTGGTGCCGTCGAGAGCAGGGAAGTCACGGTTGGCCGCGTAGTCAGCAATGTCATGTTGACAGAAGCGCGCCAGACGGGCGTGGGCCTCACCTTCACCGGCCGGCCAATGGCTGGCCCAGGCCGGGTCCGGCGCGGGCCAGGATATGTCATTGAGGCTAGTCTGGCCTGGCACCTTGGCGGCCAGTGCATTCAGGCATGCCAGCGTCGTGGCATCACCCTGGGGAATACTGGCGGTTGGACTTCCCAGCACCTCCCTGGCCTTGCGGGCAAAGGGGGTGAATACCTTGAAAGGCTGGCCGCTTTGATTCAGCACCGACCCTGGCCGCAACAGCACCTGGCCATGGCAGCGCCCCACTCTCATCCCCAGGGACTCACACAGGCTGGTGACAGCAGCGTCCCGGGCCTGTTCGTCCAGGGGATATTCGGCGTTGAAATAGAGACCGGCGGGACGCAGAGTCGTCAGCAGCCGCTCCAGTAATGGCGCGATATCCCGATAGAACTCACATTCAAAAACCAGTAATGGCACCCCCAGCGCGGCCAGGGACTGTTGCAGTTGCACCAGGTTGCGACGCCAGAAGTCCTGCTTGATGGGGGCATCATCGTGCAACTGCCATTGACCCGGTGTCGCCACATAAACGGCCATGGTGGGACCAGCCGCCAGCGCCTGGGTCAAGGCCGGGTTGTCATGGACCCGCAGATCACGGCGGATCCAGTAGAGTTGTGGCTGCACCAAGCTTTCCTTCAAATCAAATTACGCAGGCTGAGGTCGTCGGGATAGGGTTGCAGATACGCCTGCCCGGCAATGTAATCGTTGGGGTGGTTGTTGAAGTGATGCTTGAGCAAGGTGACCGGCACGATCAAGGGCACGATCCCCTGGCGGTACTGCTCTATCACCTCTCCCAGCTTCTGCTTTTCCCTGCTCTGCAACTGGGTCTTGAGATAGCCCTGCAAGTGCATCAGCACATTGGTGTGGCTGCGGCGGTTGGCCTTCTTGGTCAAGGCCTGCATCAGCGCCTCGAAGTAACGACTGCCCAGAACTTCCACATCCTGGCGCCCGGCATCCGCCAGCATCCGCCCCAGACTGCTGTAGGACTGGGGATCATGGGCCATCAGGGTGTACTTGTAGCGGGCATGGAAGCGGGTCAGGGCATGGGCGCTCAAGGGCTCCCGGCACAGGCGGCGCCAGTCATCGTAGGCAAACACGCGGGTGACAAAGTTTTCCTTCAGTACCGGATCAGTGAGCCTGCCGGCCTCCTCCACCGGCAGCAGGGGATGGGCGTCCATGATCTCGCGGGCATAGACGCCCACGCCCGACTCCTCATTGGCATAACCATTGTCGCGGTAGACCTTGACCCGGAAGGCGCCGCAACTTGGAGAGCCCTTGATGAACACGTAGCCACACAGATCTTGCAGCTCCGCGGCCTTTTCCTGGCCAAAGCGCTTGAGCGCATCGGTGTAATCCAGGTCTGGATTCTCCACTCCCACCGCCCTGGGATTGGCGGGATCACCCACCAGGCGGATGGGCTTGCGCGGCACACCCATGCCGATGCCCACCTCGGGACATACCGGCACAAACGCGAAGTATCGCGCCAGTTCGTGGGTGCACAGCCGTGAATGCTTGTGACCGCCGTTGTAGCGCACTTCCTGTCCCATCAGACAACTGCTGATGCCCACCTTGATGCCGGACATGTCCGCCGTGATCTCCTCTGACAAGCACCAATCCTGATCTTGCGCCACTATTCCTGTATTCCTGCCACGTCCGCCTTGCACCAAGCACATACGGCGCAACACAAGTGCGATATCTTCTTGATCCTTATCTTCTTGATCCTTATCTTCTTGATCCTTATCTTCTTGATCCTTAGTGCTTCGCCACCACCGGCGCCGGCAGGCCGGCAATCATGGCGGCCATGAAGTCCCAGAACCCAGTGCGGGTGCCGGCGGCGGCGCCAAGACTGATGACACTCCCCTGGCAACGCTGCTCCAAAGCCCGCACCTGGGCCGGTACGTCTTCCAGCAGGTGACGACCTTCGGCAAAAAACAACGGAAATATCTCGAAACGTCTGATGCCTGATTTATAGGCCGATTCGACGACATCTTCAAGGGAGGGGCTGGCCATTTCCATGTAGGCCAGGGAAACCGGACGGTCGAGCCTGGCGGCGATGACCGCCAGGCCTTCCTCGAAAGTGGCGCGCCAACGGGGATCGCGACTGCCATGGGCCAAAAGAATCAAGTGGTGATCTTGCATGGGGCATCCAGAGGTTGAAACACTGCGTAAGTCCTGGGATATTGGCAGGCTTTACGGCCAGCCCGGCCACACAGATCACCTGACACTTACCTGCACGGGAATTCTCCGACACCATGAGCAAACGCGCGGTACTCTTTGCCAATCTCGGCTCGCCCGACCGGCCCGACGTGCCGGCGGTGCGTCGCTATCTGAACCAATTCCTGATGGACCCCTATGTGATCCAGCTGCCGTGGCTGCTGCGACGGCTGATCGTGGGGCTGTTCGTACTGCCATTCCGGCCCAAGGCCTCGGCTCACGCCTACCAGAGTGTGTGGTGGCCAGAGGGCTCGCCGCTCATCGTACTGTCCATGCGTCTGCTGGAAGCCCTGCGTCAACAAAGCGACAAGCCTGTGGCCATGGCCATGCGCTATGGCAATCCCAGCATCGAGTCCCAGTTATTGGCGCTGGCGGCCCAGCCTGGAGTGGAAGAAATTCTGTTCATTCCGCTTTATCCCCACCATGCCGACAGCACCGTGACCACCTCGGTCGAAGAAGCCCGACGGGTGGTGAAAGCCCATGGTCTGTCTGTCAAACTGCTGAGCCCCAAGCCGTTCTACGATCATCCCGGCTACATCGACTGCCTGCTGCAAAGTGCCCACCCCTGGTTGGAGCGGCCAGAGGGCTTCGATCACATCCTGTTCAGCTATCACGGTCTGCCGGAACTGCACATCACCAAGGCCGATCCGACCCGCGCCCACTGTCTGAAGGTGGCGGACTGCTGCAATGTGCCCTCGCTGGCCCATGCCACCTGCTACCGCCACCAGGTATTCCGCACTACCGCCGCCCTGGTGGAAAAGGCCGGACTGCGACCCGACCAGTACACCCTGACCTTCCAGTCACGCCTGGGACGCGCCAAGTGGCTGGAGCCCGCCACCGCGGACGTGCTCAAGGCGCTGGCGCAAAAAGGCGTGAAGAAGCTGCTGGTGATGTGCCCGGCCTTCGTCACCGACTGCCTGGAAACCCTGGAGGAAATTCAGATTCAGGGAGAAGAGGAATTCCGCGCCGCCGGCGGTGAAAGTCTGACCCTGGTCCCCTGCCTCAACGATCACCCGGCCTGGGTCAGCGAGCTTGCCGGCTGGCTGGATCTAGAGCACCCGGTGTTGGCGGACTGATTTCACCCGTCGCCAGTTGCATCAGGTAGTGGCTGAAGCGTTCCTCGCCGTCCTGTTGAAACGACGCAAGTTGCAGGGCCAGGCGATAACGATGCTGGGACAGGCGGCGAAAATTGATCAATTGACAATGAACGAAAAAGTAGCCCTCGCTGGCAGGGGGCTGGAAAGTAATGTCGCAGGAATAGGGATGGGATTCAGCGGCACGCATCACGTCCAGCAGTTCGCTGCCGCACTCCAGATCCATGCTTTTGGGGGAAATCGTGCGGGCTTCGGCCGCGAAAGCCCGATCAGGCTCCCGCTCGAGTCTGACAATGACGGGAAAGTTGAGGATGTGTCTCTTGTAGAGTCGGCGTTCTTTTGGCATCTGGCGCTGTAGCTTCTCCCGCTCCTGCTGCCTCTTGGCAGATCAGTTGCAAACTATCATACAAGCCATTGAATCACCATGGCAGCCCCCGTGTTTTTCTGTACAATTGCGCCTTTCGTCAATTTTCCCAAGGGGCTTGCCGGGGGGCAATCACGCTCCCCTGGCGGCTTTATGGATAGGGAGGCAGCCGTGTCCACCATGATTTCTCGACTCGCCATTTTCACGCTACTGGCAGGCTTGACTCTGCCAGCCAACGCTCAGGAGCCCGTCAAACAGTCCCAACTGGGGGCCTGGTACATGTACATGTGGAGCACCTTGTTCGGTGACGGCTCCTTCGGCTTGCAGGGCGATGTCCAGCACCGCAATTGGGACATGTACGGGGACCTGGAACAGCTGCTGGTCCGCGGCGGCGCTACCTGGAGCCCCAGGGGCAGCAGCATCCGCTATACCCTGGGCCTGGCCAATGTCTCCACCGGCACCTATGGCGCCAGCCGCGACACCACGAAGGAAAACCGCATCTATCAGGAAGCCTTGATTCCCCAGCGCATCGGCGAACGCCTCTATGTCACCCACCGCTTTCGCCTGGAGCAACGTTGGCTGGAAGGTCAGGACATGCGCAACCGCATCCGCTACTTTCTGTCCATGAACTACCCACTCAACCAGGAGACCCTGGGCAAGGGTGCTTACTACGTATCCTTTTACAACGAGATTTTCTACAACCTGGAAAATGGCGACGTGGGCAAGCGCAGCCGCCAGGAGGTCAACTGGTTCGACCGCAACCGCGCCTACCTGGCCATGGGTTACAGCATGAGCGACACCATGCGCTGGCAGTTTGGTTATATGTATCAGGAGTCCAGCACTATCGGCAAGGGGCAATTGCAGCTGAGCCTGGTGCACAACTTCTGAGATCAGTGGAATCCACTGGGAGTGGTCGCCTGCAAGGCAGGCTCCTACAACGCAGCTCCCTGTAGAAGCGAGCCCTGCTCGCGACAGAGCCCTGCTCGCCTGCAAGGCAGGCTCCTACAACGCAGCTCCCTGTAGGAGTGAGCCCTGCTCGCGACAGAGCCCTGCTCGCCTGCAAGGCAGGCTCCTACAGCAGGTTATCGAGAGCAGCCTGGATATCCGGGAAAGACCACTGAAAGCCTGATTCCACCAAACGCCGGGGCACAACGTGCTGCCCAGACAGCAGCAACACCTCACCCATTTCTCCGAACAGGCGCTTGACCACGAAAGCTGGCATCGGCAGCAACGTGGGCCGGTTCAGGGCATCTCCCATGGCGCGGGTGAAATCCCGGTTGCTGACGGCATTGGGGGCCGTGAGGTTGAACACACCACGCAGGCTTTCATCCTGCAACAGCAACTTGAACGCAGCCAACAAATCCACCATATGAATCCAGGACATCATCTGGGCACCATCACCGATACGCCCCCCCAGGCACAGCCTGAACGGCAACGACAGCCGCTTGATCAAGCCCCCGTCCGTACCGAGGACCACGCCCAGACGGGTAATGCAAAGCCGAATGCCCAGGTCCGTCGCAGGTGCGGCGGCCTCTTCCCACTGACGACACAACTCATGGGTGAATTCCTGTACTGGTTCGGCATCCTCGTCCAATGGCATGGCGTCACGGCAACCGTAGTAGCCAATGGCGGAACCACTGATCATGACCCTGGGCTTGCGCTCCAGGCGACGCAGCAGCGCAATCAGCTCACGGGTCACCCCCAGACGGCTGTCGAACAGCACCTGCTTGCGCTGATCACTCCAGGGTTTGTCGGCGATACCCTCCCCGGCCAGGTTGATGACCGCGCTGATGGGCGTCGAGGCCGGGATCGCCGCCAGATTGTCCACCAATTGCACACGATCGGTGGGGAAGCGATTGCGGTGACGGGCCGGCTGCCGGGTCAGGGCGATGATGCCGGTTTCCTTGTCCCGCAACAGTTCAGCCACCAATTGGGTGCCAATGAAACCGGTGGCGCCGGTGATCAAAATCTTGGCCATGCTTATAACCCCTGTGTGTCCATGCGTGGCAATGTCCTTGCTCACTCTGTCTGAAAACGACAATGTCTTGCGAAAATCGCACTCAGCCCTGATGCTCAGAAACGCTTGCGAACCTTGTGCCGACCCGGCTTGCGCCCCACCGGTGGCTTGGCAAAACGGGCCGTGGGCCGCTTGCCTTCCCCCGGCACCAAATGCTGCTCGCCATTGCCGATCAGATCAGCCCGGCCCATGGCCAACAAGGCCTCTCGCAGCATGGGCCAGTTCTTCGGGTCGTGGTAACGCAGGAAAGCCTTGTGCAGGCGCCGTTGTTCCAGCGTTTTCGGAATGTTCAGTTTGTCGCTCTTGTAGCGCAGCTTTTTCAGTGGATTGCGACCTGAGTAATACATGGCCGTGGCCAGCGCCATGGGCGAGGGATAGAAAGTCTGCACCTGATCCGGCTTGAACTGGTGGCGCTTGAGCCACAGAGCCAGGTTCATCATGTCCTCGTCCCTGGTGCCGGGATGGGCGGCGATGAAGTAGGGAATCAAGTACTGCTTCTTGCCGGCCTCGGCGGAATACTGGTCGAACAGTTTCTTGAAGTCCTCGTAGATGCCGATGCCCGGTTTCATCATCTGCGACAGCGGGCCATCTTCACTGTGTTCCGGCGCAATTTTCAGATAGCCGCCCACATGATGGGTCACCAGTTCCTTGATGTACTCCGGGTCCTTCAGCGCCAGGTCGTAGCGCAGACCAGAGGCGATCAACACTTTCTTGATGCCGGGAATTTCCCGCGCCTTGCGATAGAGTTGGGTGGTATGGCGATGATCGGTTTCCAGGTTGCGGCAAATGGTCGGATAGACGCAGGAAAGTCGCCGGCACCTCTTCTCGATCTCCGGGTCATTGCAATTGAGTCGGTACATGTTGGCGGTGGGGCCACCGAGATCAGAAATCACGCCGGTGAAGCCTTCGACCTTGTCCTTGATCTGCTCAATTTCGCGCAGAATGGATTCCTCGGAACGGCTCTGGATAATGCGCCCTTCGTGCTCGGTAATGGAACAGAAGGTACAGCCACCGAAACAGCCGCGCATGATGTTGACCGAGGTCTTGATCATGTCATAGGCAGGAATCTTGGCATTGCCATAACTGGGATGCGGTTTGCGTTGATAGGGCAGATCAAAGACACCATCCATTTCCGGCGTGCTCAGGGGCACCGGGGGACGGTTGACCCAGATTTCACGGGTGCCGTGGCGCTGCACCAGCACCCGCCCGTTGTGGGGACTGGCTTCCTGATGCAGCACCCGCGAGGCATGGGCATAGAGCACCGGAT
>JBJHAY010000025.1:0-17881 GCA_050485205.1 Gammaproteobacteria bacterium | reverse complement strand
CCTCAATGATGTAATGGTGGATTTGCAAAAAGCCCAAATAGCCCTGCAGATGAGTGTGCAGGTGCGCAATCGCCTGATTGGAGCCTACAAGGAGATCATGAACATGCAGGTTTGAAGCCGATGAGAAAGTAATGCGAGATTGCGTCATTCAGATGTCCTCAGACTCTCTCCTCGACCAGCAAGCCTTGAATTTCGTCAAGCTTGGATGATATCCGCAGAACTTCTTCAGAGGGTATTTGGCGAATCAGCTCGCCACTTTCGATGTCGATGATCCGCGCCACCAGCCTGGCAGCATCATGACTGAACTGGAATTCCACGCCATAGGGGCGCATGACACCATTGATACGTTGTATTGGGGCCAATAGCTCCTCTTTTCCTGGTGGATTGGTCAATGACAGCAGTTTGTCCGGCGCGAGATGATCCAAGGCTTGTTCCAGGCGTTGCCTGGGTGACAGTGTTTGCCCGGTTGATATGAAAGGACGGATTTCACTGATTGGAGAACTCATGGCTATGACTCCTGGTCAATGGTCAAGAATTGGCGCCTTGATCACTGTATCGGCATCAAGTCCCAGAACTTTATCCACCCATGCGGGGACAAGTAAAAAAGGCGCCCTTTGCAGAGCGCCTTGCAAGAGTTGGTTTCGCTTACCGCAACAGAGAGAGAACGGTTTGGGGAACCTGATTTGCCTGCGCCAGCACTGATGTACCAGCCTGTTGCAGGATTTGCGCACGGGTCATGTTACCCACTTCCACCGCATAGTCCGCATCTTCGATGCGGGAACGGGCGGCTGACAGGTTGGTGGCCGTGGTGCTCAGATTGTCGATGGCAGACTCGAAGCGATTCTGCAGGGCACCGAGATCCGAGCGCAGGGCATCCACCTGTTGCAGAGCATCATCCAGCAGTCCCAGGGGATTCTCGGTTTTGGTGCCGGCGGTGGAAGCTTCAAAAGTGAAATCACCATCGCCGTCCACGAAGACCTTGGCGCCGGTGTCATCGGTGACACTGCCATTGGCATGGGCAAAGTAGGTGGTGGTGGTAGTGGTTTCTGTGTCGGTGGTGAGGTTGCCGTCCGCATCAACAAACTGAGCTGTTGAAGTGGCATTGTCGGTGACTGCTCCACCTGCCGCCACGTCGTACTGCACCGCATCCAGGGTGACGGAATAGCCATTGCCATCGGCCACGCCGCGCAGGGCATCGGCACTGATAGTGGCGCCAGCCACGTCAAAGGCACTGTTGCCGACATCGGCCGTGTAGGTGGTGCCACCGACATCAATGGAGCCGCCGGTGCCGGCGACGCCGCTCATGCT
Organism: Gammaproteobacteria bacterium; assembly: GCA_050485205.1. Lineage (GTDB taxonomy): Bacteria > Pseudomonadota > Gammaproteobacteria > Pseudomonadales > Pseudohongiellaceae > JAVVEZ01. The sequence goes on along the minus strand of JBJHAY010000025.1, from coordinate 16,573 downwards.
GGCGCTGAGGTTGCTCAGGGTAGCGGCAGGATCGGCGCCGGCATTGGTTTTGGTGAGGTTGCCGTCACCATCGAGGTACAGTGTGGCACCATCATCGGCAGCAGTGATGTTGCCGTCACTGTCGATGGTGATGTCCTGGCTGGAGCCACCGATGGTAACGGTTGCGGTGGTGCTGCCACCGATGCTTGGCGTCAGATGACTGATGACATCGGCGTTGGCCGCTCCCGTGACATCGAAGGTAAAGTTGCCGCTTGCGGCGTCGAAAGTATAGGTGCCGCCATCAGCCGCGGCGCCCAGACCGGTATTGGTACCTGCGTAGGTGACCGTGTCGCCGTTACCCACGGCATTGAAGAGGTCGGCAGAAGTGGCTGCTGAATTGGCGGTAACCACGGTTTGGGTGAACTCAGTGCTGCCATTGGTGCTGGTGGCACCTTCGGTGAATCCGGCCAGAACCAGGCTGTCACGGCTGGCGGCGGCATTGGGGGTCTGCCCGCTACCGTCGATGTTGAAGCCGGTCAAGCCCAGGGTGTCGCGGTTCATCTGGCGCAGGTTGATGCTGATGCTTTCGCCGTCATTGGCCCCTACCTGGATTTTCAGACCCTGGTCCGCCGCCAGTACCTTGGTGCCGTTGAAGCTGGTTTCCTCGGAAATACGGTTGATTTCGTTGAGACGTTGGCCGATTTCACTTTGAATCGACTCCAGGTCGCCCGACGAGTTGGTGCCATTCATGGCCTGCACGGAGAGTTCACGAATCCGTTGCAGGTTGTCATTGATCTGATTGAGGGCACCTTCCGCGGTCTGGGCCATGGAGATGCCATCATTGGCATTGCGCTGTGCTTGCTGCAAACCGGCGATTTGACTGGTCATGCGGTTGGCAATGGCTTGCCCGGCAGCATCATCCTTGGCACTGTTGATACGCAGACCGGATGACAGACGCTCCATCGATGTTTGCAGGGCGCTCTGGGATCTACCCAGGTTCTGCTGGCCGATCAAGGCCGTGATATTGGTATTGATGACTGACATGTTATTGATCCTTTCAGTTGGTTTTTCGGAAACGATCGCGGTGCGGTGTGTGTCAGTAAGTCTGGTTCCGCGTCCGCATCACCGGAACGGCGCGCTGCCGTTACCCGTGTTTTCGGCTGTAGGCGCCATGCCTTTAGGGTTTTCGAGGAAAAACTTTTTTTCTAAAGCTGGAAGCTGCAGGCGCCGATATAACAAACGAATCAATCTGTTTGATGCACGTTCAGCCCATCACCAGGCATTTCTTGACGATTTGTCCAGGGATGGCATACCGGGAAGAAATCCATGCAGCAAGACAACTATGTCCGCGTTGAAAGTTCGGCGCAGGTGGCGGAATGCCTGGACATTCTGATGCAGGCCGGCGGCGCCAGCCTGCGGCTATTGGAAGAAGCAGAAAGCACTTCGTCACAGCCTGTGGTATTGAAGGCGCTTGAAAAAGGACAGTGGTTGTTATTGGATATAGGCGACATCCCCTACGTTTCCACTGCCATCAAGAAAGGCGTCAAGTTTCAGTTGATGGGGCAGGGTGCGGGCAAGCTGGTTCGCAGTTGTGAACTGGATGCCAGTGAATGCATGGACAGTGGCACAGGCTTGGCTTGTTATTGCCCTTATCCAGAGTACTTTGAAGTATTGCAGAGACGCGATACTTTCAGGGCGCAATTGCGTCTCGGCATGCACTGCAAGGCGATGCTGCACACGGATTCGGAACCGGGGGCATCAGAGGGCAGACTGGCTAATCTCTCCATGAGTGGATGTCTGTTGGAATTGCCGTTGTCGGCGGGCTCGGTTTTGGCGGCAATTGAGCAAAGTGTCAAGGTTGAATTGCTCTTCCCCAATGGCACGCAATTTGCCATTGATGCCATGCTGCGACATACAAGAGCTGATCACGACCAAAAATGTATCCATGCCGGCTTTGAGTTCCATGAGCCCTCTCAGGCTCAGGAGCGTGCATTGTGGTTGTTTGTCAGGGAAATTGAATTGGAGTCTTCCCGAGGCAGTCATCAGGAAAATCCCTTTGTAGGCCCATCATTTCTGTTTCAGTCCGAGGCGCCCCATGCTGGAACACAACAACGCAAGCGTGGAGAGGATTACCCGACACCCATGTCGAGGGGGCTGGGTGCTGTTTCGGGGTTTCTTGATAGTCAGATATTGAGCTTGAGTGGTGGCGAGGATATCGATCCAGTACAACTGTCCCGATATGCCGAACGTCTGATAGCTCTGCTTGATCAAGATCGAGAAGGTGTGCTGTTCGCGCTGCATTGTCTGCGTCATGACCCGCCCCTGGTGCGCCACTGTGTCGCTGTTGCCGTGAGGTTGTTGGACCTTGTGGGAAGCAGTGGGATACCGCGCAATATCAGAAAGTCGCTGGCGGCCTGTGCATTGTTGCATGATCTTGGTAAAAGCATGTTGCCGTCACAATCCCTGCAGGCAGGGCCTGTATCAAACGACGCAGGGCTGTCTTTCCAGCATGTGCGGTTATTGATGGAGCGTCTCGGTCAGTGTCAATGGCTGTTGCCGGAAATCACCCTACAGATTATTCAACAGGCCAATGAGAGGTTGGATGGCAGTGGATATCCGGAAGGCCTGCGTGCACCTGATCTGCATGAATTGGCCCGGGCCATGGCTGTGGTGGATGCCGTCGACTCCATGAGCAGGGATGGTTTGCCCATCAATGCTGTCTACGCTCAGCTTCTGGCCCAGGCGGAAGCATATGACGAACGCTGGGTAAAGAAATATATCCGTCATTTTGGTGTTCTGCCGGTAGGAACATTGGTCCGTTACCGGGGTGGTGAGCTGGCTTGGATATTAAGCCTGGACAAGCAGGGCATGCCTGCCAGTGTGCAGCTGACCAATGCGCAAGTGGTGCCGCAATCAGGAGTGTTGGGAGATGTTGTAACCGGCGCTTCCCTGGAGACTCTTGGAAATCCAGTGGAAATCATCGTGGTATGAATCATGTCATGGGTGCTCTGTCGACAACCTGGAATGGCATTGTTCAGAGGATACTAAAGCCCACCCGTCTGCTGCCGATACTGAAATACAGACACAGAGTATGGATATCTGAGTCAAGTCTAGAGGAGTGTGCGGCATGACCACGATTACGGCATTGGGTATTGGCTCCGGGATGGACTTTAACGGACTGCTGGATCAATTATCAGCCGCGGAGCGGCAAAAATTGGCCCCTCTCAACCAGCAGAAGCAACAGGCTCGGACCAAAATTTCCGCGTATGGACAGTTGCAGGGTGGTCTGTCTCAATTACAAGTGGCCACTAGCAGAATCAGTGCCGCAAGTCTTTATGCGAGTGTCAGAAGCGATATCAGCGGCAATGGAGTAAGCGTTGCGGCTGGTCCTGGCGCCATGACAGGTTCATACCAGTTGGATGTGAGACAGCTGGCGCGAGCTTACAGCATTGCCACGGAAGGCGTGATCGACAAGGATGCCAACCTTGGTGCGACAACTGTTGCAATCACCATTGGCAACGAAGCGCCACTGTCGCTTGAATTCGACCAGGACAACAGTTCCCTGGTGAATATCAGGGATGCCATCAACGCCGCCAATGCGGGGATCAACGCCTCCATCGTCCACGACGGCGGCGCTCAGCCTTTCAGGCTGGTGTTGACCTCGAGCAAAACCGGCAGCGAGGCCGCGATCACCGACATTGATTTTGGTGGGCTCGGCGCCCAACTTGCATTGGATCATGATACAGAAGTCAGTGCCCGGGATGCCTTGTTGGAGATCAATGGCATTCTGGTGACCAGTGCCGGGAATCAGGTGGAAGGTGCCCTGGAAGGAATTACTTTCGTGCTGAAGTCTGAAGGTCCCGCAAGCCTGGTTGTCAGTCGCGACGATCAAGTCATCAGGGGTGCCATCAAGGACTTTGTCACGGCATATAACTCGCTACGCGGCTCCATGACCAGGATGAATGCCTATGATGCCGCGTCCGGCACGGCGGGAGAACTGATGGGGGACGCCGCGCTGCGCGGTATTCAAAGCAGTCTGCGGCAAGTGTTGAACGATACGGTGGGGGAAGGTGCCTATCGGCGCTTGAGTGATATCGGCATCACTATGCAGCTTGATGGCTCTCTGAAGCTCGATGAAAAGCGTTTGTCCGATGTCATTACACAAACACCGGGCGGTGTCGCAACCTTGCTGTCGGGCGCGGATGGCCATGAAGGATTTGCCGACAGGCTGATGCAGCGGTTGGAGCGGATGCTGGCCGAAGATGGCACCATCAGCATTGCCACCAAGGGACTTGATACCAGCCTCAAACAGCTGGATCAGCGGCAGCAGCGCCTGCAGACTGGAATAGATTCCACCATCGCCCGTTATCGTAGACAGTTTGCTCAACTCGACAGCATGATCGCCAACATGAATTCAACCAGCAATTACCTGGCACAGCAGTTCGACATGATGAATGCCCAGCTCGGCCGTAACAGGTGATGAAACCAGGAGAAAGTCAGATGAATACAAGCAATGGGTCGGTCGCGTTGGTCAGAGGGGCTCAGGCTTATGCCAGGGTTGGCATGGAAAGTGGCGTACTTTCAGCCACGCCGCATCAATTGATCGTGATGTTGTTTGATGGCGTGCAGCTTGCGATCCGCACGGCGGGTCTGCATATGCGTAATGGCAATGTAGCTGAGAAGGGGCGCCTTATCTCCAAGGCTCTCGACATAGTCAATCATGGCTTGCTGGCGGCTCTGGACCGGGAGCGGGGCGGAGAGGTGGCGGCCGCCCTGGCGTCCATCTACGACTACATCAGCTGGCTGCTGCTCCAGGCCAATTTGCGCAATGATCAAAGTAAACTGGACGAAGCAGCACGTTTGCTGGAAGATATCAGTACTGCTTGGCGAGAAATAGGCCTGCACAAGCAAGGAGACTGAAATGACGACCCGCATTCCAGACACAGAGCTGATCAGACCAGACGAGCTCATCCTGCTATATGAGGCTTTGATGGAGAGGTCACTACGCATGCTCATCAGTGCCCGGGATGCCAACTGGACACAATTGATAGAAGATGAAGCCCAGTATGTGGTGGAAGCGGAGAAATTGAGCAGACTGGATGCATCCCCACCCTTGAGCAGGGAGCAGCAGGAACGCAAAGCCGACCTGCTTGAGAAAATTTTTGAAAATGGTCTGGAAGTCAGGCGCTTGCTGGAAGAACGTCGCGAGCTATTGAGCCGGCAATTGCATCAGCACCCCCTGGGCAAGGATGTGGCGCCGGTAAAAGGCGGCAGACGGGGCAAGGGCATGGGAAGAGCCGATGAGGGGCCATGAGTGGCATCAATCCGCTTCTCGATACCTTGTTGCATGACGTTCTTGGCAAGCGTATCGATCATTCCGCGCCACGTGTACTCAACGAGGCGGTAAATCCGGTCAATCCCACGGAGCCGCCCCGCGCCGTGCGCGCGGATTCGCGTTTGGAGGCCCGTCCCGCGGCCACTTCGGGTATCACCGGCACCAGTGCCCGTGGCACTGTGGCCTTATTCCAAGCCGCGGAGGTGGCGCAGGCCGACAGTTCTGGCATCAAGGCCAGTTTGAGCCTCACGGCCAGGATGATCTCAACCATCCTGGCGGCCGGAACTGCCCAGGCTGAACCAGTAAAGGCCTCCGCCCCCTTGCTGCAGAAGGCTGGGGCGCCTCCCTTGCTGATCGCCACCCAACTGGAGAATTCCATCGTTCACAGCGGTTTATTCTATGAATCCCATGTAGCCCGCTGGTATCGGGGTGACGTGCCCAGGCAGCAGTTGGAGAAGCAGCCGCAAATGCGTGAAGCAATATCCGTGGGACAGCGGCTGGAGTCCGGGGTCGCCGCCAGTTCGGGTGAGCAGGATGTCAGAGATAGCCCAGGGCTCTCCCAGGCCGGGGCTTCCCTGCCAGTGGTTCGGCAGCAACTGGAATTGATGTCCAATCCAGTCCTGCGCTGGGAAGGGGACATATGGCCTGGTCTGTGGATGTTGATGACCGTGGCAGTACCACCCCTGGTACATGGCAGGGAGTCAGGCCATCACGGCGCGGGAGATGAGCAGGAGGAATGGCTGGAAGCCGACACATGGGAAGTGGCCCTGGAGTTCGTCAGCGGAAAACTGGGCAAGCTCGATGCGGTGCTGAGACTCAAGGGTGAGGAGTTGTCTCTGGAGTTGAGGTGCATGAATGCAGAGACTGCTTCTCGCCTCGCTGCCTGGAGCGGCACGTTAGAGGGCAGGCTGCGGGACAGGGGGGTTGTCAATCCGCGGCTCATGGTAATGGCGGGAGAAACCTCATGAGTGATGATGAGGCGCGTGGCATGCAGCGCGCGGTGGCACTTGCCTATGATCAGGCGCATGGCGAACGAGGTGCCAGGGTGTTGGCACGCGGCTACGGTCCGCTGGCTGAGTTGATCATCGCAGAGGCCAGACAGCACGGTATCAAGGTGCACGATTCACCCGCGCTGGTGGCACTGCTGATGCAATTGGATATAGATCAGCGGATTCCACCACTGTTGTATCAGGCAATTGGCGAACTCGTGGCCTGGATTGGCGAGCTTGAAGAAGTGACGGATGAAGCTCTAGAATCAGGCCATGATCAAGAGCGGAGTACGTGATGAGAGCTGATATTCAGGAGGAAGTCCAGGAAATGAACCTGGCTTATCTGCTGCTGGTGCAGCGCTTGATTAGGGAAGACAGGGCAACGGCTCTATTCCGGCTCAAGCTTGACGACGACATGGCGGATTTGCTGGTTTCACTCAATGCCAGGCAACTGTCGCGACTTTCACGAATCAATCAATTGTTGTGCCGTCCCTGTTTCGATGATGTGGCGCAAGTCCACAAACTTATCGCCGATGAACGTGAGCCTGGTCTTGCCCAGACACATGCGGCTTTGTTGCTTGCCGGCAAGGACAAGTCCAGATCCCAAGCAAAGCAAGGCAAAGCGAAAAGCTGATGGCCTTGTCTGGCTGAAGAACTCCATCCAAAAATTCTTAAAGTTTCCGGTTTCAATGCCGATAGCCTGTACAAGACAGTGCGTCGGTGCATTGCGCTGGCGGTTGCATGGCGACGGCCATGACAACCGTCCCGTTGGCCCTAAGTCAGCCCGCCAAGGGCAGGGAGTCTTTTCATGCCGGATAATAGCGGTCAGGATTTGACGCTGATAAGCCGCCCATCAGGATATTTCTGGCCCATGGTGGGCTTGAGCATGGTGGCATCGGTACTGATGTTGGCGATGTCCGGCTTGGGAGTGGGCGTCATGGCTTCTGTGCTTGCCATGCTTGCTACTGGCGCGGGAGCCGGCGCATTGTGGGAGTGGCGGCATCGCTCTGTTCTGGGAGCATGGAATGGCATGAATGATGGAGATGGGGGCCGCCCCTTGAGCCTGGAAGAGCAGGACCAATTACGGCAGTGGGGACGTTACGACACTCTGACAGGCTTGGCAAGTCGTGCTCATCTGGAAGCGCAGTTAGTGGAAAAAATGCGCAAACTGGAGCAAAACGCTGCCACCTTGGTACTTGTGATTCTCAATTTGCATCGTTTCAAACAAGTCAATGACCGTTTCGGGCATGGCGCTGGAGACCAGGTATTGGTGGAGGTTTCGCAACGCCTGAGACAAATGCTGCGAGATGATGATTTGTTGGCGCGATATTCAGGCGATGAATTCATCGTGGTTCTCAATGGCCCGGTGAGTCAGCAGGATAGCAATCGGCTTTGCAGGCGCCTTGTGGAAAAAATTGAACAGGCGTTTCTTGTTGATGGACAAGAAGTCTTCATCGGTGCCAGGGCAGGTATCGCCATGGCACCTTCGGATACTGCGGATTCCGAAGAATTGTTACGCTATGCAGATATAGCCCTGCGTAAGGCCAAGACCACGCCAGGTTGTGGTTGGAGTTTCTTTGACCGCGAAATGAGCGAACAGGTACTGGAGCAGCAACAACTGGAAACGGAACTGCGTCATGCCCTTGTCAATGACGAATTACGGCTGCACTTTCAGCCCCGTTACAGCATGGATGGATTGCGTCTGGTATCTGTAGAGGCCTTGGTACGCTGGCAACATCCCCGGCGTGGCTTGTTGAATCCGGCTTGTTTCATCAATCTCGCGGAATCCACGGGGCTGATCGTTCCCCTGGGAGCCTGGGTGTTGCGTCAAGCCTGCATGCTGGCGCGGGAATTTCCGAGAGATGTGTCGGTATCGGTCAATATTTCGCCAGAGCAGTTGCGTAGCGATGGCTTGGTCGGGAACGTGCGCCAGATACTGCAAACATCCGGCTTGGCACCACAGCGCCTGGAACTGGAGATTACCGAAAGCATCATGCTGGATGATGCCAAGGCAACCCTGGAGATATTGCGGCAACTGAAAAGCCTTGGCGTCCGCTTGTCAATGGATGATTTTGGTACCGGCTATTCTTGTCTGAGCTACCTGCGTAATTATCCTTTTGACGTCCTCAAGATCGACCGCAGTTTTACCTTCCAGCTCGGTGGCAACGATGACAGCATGGCGATCATCCTGGCAATCGTGTGGATGGCCCATGCACTTTCGATGAAAGTCACGGCGGAAGGCGTCGAAAGCGAAGAGCAACTCAGGCTGCTCTCGCAAATGGGCTGCGACGAGGTTCAGGGCTTCCACCTCAGCCGCCCGGTACCGGTGGAGCAATTGTTTCATTGATGCTTTAACAGCTTGTTGAGAACTGTTTTCCAACAAGCTGTTAAGTTCTTTCCTCTTGTGCCGATATCAATGATAAATACTGGGTAGTATTGGCGAAGGGGTTATAGCAGTGCTCATTGGACTTGGCTTCATTATTGTCACCCTGTCGGTGTTTGGTGGCTTCGCTCTTTCCGGTGGACACCTGGGTCCGCTTTACCAACCGACAGAAGTGCTCATCATCTGTGGTGCTGCCATAGGTTCTTTCGTCGCCGCCAACAACGGCAAGGCCATCAAGGCCACTTCCCGCACAGTCTCCAAGTTGAAGCGCACTACCCGTTATGACAAGAATACTTACATGGAACTGATGACGGTGCTCTACAAATTGCTCACCAAGATCAGGCGCGAGGGAATGCTCGGAATAGAAAAAGATGTCGATAATCCTGGGGAAAGTCCGGTTTTTTCAGAGCATCCGCTGATCCTGGAAGATCCCATGATCATGGTGTTCATTACTGACTATCTGCGCTTGATGGTGGGCGGCAGCATGGATCCGATGGAACTGGATGAACTGATGAATCACGAGATAGAAGTATTCGAGCATGAGGCTGAAATTCCGGCAGAGAGTCTTGGTAAGGTTGGCGATGCACTGCCGGCATTTGGCATCGTTGCCGCGGTCATGGGAGTGGTGAAAGCCTTGAGTGCTGCTGATGCCGGTCCAGATGAAGTGGGAATGATGATTGCGCATGCATTGGTGGGAACATTTCTCGGCATTCTGCTGGCCTATGGATTTGTCAATCCGGTATCCAGTCGCATCAAGACTCAAGTGGGAGAAGCGGTGAAAATGCTGCAATGCATCAGGGTAACGTTGTTGGCCAGCCTCAATGGTTATGCGCCACAGTTGGCGGTGGAATTTGGGCGTAAGGCTCTACACACTGAAGAAAGGCCCAGCTTCCTGGAATTAGAAGAGCATGTGCGCGCACTCAAAGGTGGGGGCAGAGCGTCGTGAGCGCGGCAGAACGTCCGATAATCATCAAGCGCAAGAAAATTGTTCATGCACATCATGGCGGTAGTTGGAAGATCGCATTAGCGGATTTCATGACTGCATTGATGGCACTGTTTCTGGTGCTCTGGCTGATATCCGGATCATCTCAATCCGAGCTGGAAGGCATAGCGGAGTATTTTCGAACGCCATTGATGGTGGCAATAGCTGGTGGTGATAGACCCACAGCAAGCAATAGTGCGATACCAGGTGGTGGGCCAGATCCCATGCATAGCACTGGAGAGAAAGCCAGGATAGATTTCCGACTGGAAACGCGACCATCAGATATGCAGCGTAGCTTGATGGAGCTTGAGCGCAATCGATCATTCATGGAGTTGCAGCGGCGCATAGAGAATGCGATGGAGGCGGACAGGGAACTGCGGGAACTCCGAGAGCAAATGCGGTTTTTGTTGATACAGGAAGGTTTGGTGATACAGGTGCTGGATACAGACAAGAGGCCTATGTTCCAGCGTGGAAGTGACAAGGTTGAGCCACATATGAGCAGGTTATTGCAAACCATGGCTCCTTTATTGAACGAACTGCCCAACAGACTGATGATAAGCGGTCATACAGACAGCTTCCCCTATCCTGGAGATAACCTCGGCTACAGTAACTGGGAACTGTCCACCGACCGTGCCAACGCTTCGCGCCGGGAATTGATGGTCGCTGGCATGGATGATGTCAAATTGCTGCGTGTGGTCGGCATGGCGGACTCAGCCCACATTCAGGATGCAGACCCATTCGATCCGGTAAATCGGCGCATTGAACTGTTATTGCTGGATGACCATGCCGCCAGCCGCATCATGATGCCGATACGGGGCAATGGCACAGGCATTCCTCAAGGCATGGCACCCTTTATTGATACGATAGAGCGGGAGTAGAACAATGGATATCAGTGATTTTTTTGATAGCTTTTTTGAGGAAGCAGGAGAGCTGCTGGAGGAAATGGAGCGCCACTTGTTGGATTTGGATCCAGATGAGCCCGACATGGAACAACTCAATGCCATCTTTCGGGCGGCGCATTCCATCAAGGGAGGAGCGGGGGCTTTTGGTTTCGTCATCCTGCAGGAAACTACTCATATTATGGAAAATCGCCTGGATGAAGCCAGGAAGGGCGAATTGCAACTGACGGATGCCATTGTCGATGTATTTCTGAAAACCAAGGACGTGCTTGATTCTCAGATTGCCTGTTATCGTGCGGGAGAAGAGCCGGATCAGGAATCATTTGAGCAGGCATGCGCGGCGCTCAAGAATCTTGATGGTGATGGTAAGTCCGGCATGCTACCCGCCACTAATCCCAGTAGCAATTCGAAACCCACAACAGCCAGACAAGCACCTGTCATTGATGCCGATCGACACGCACGGGATCCACTTGGTTGTATTTGTGAAATGTTGCAATTCATTGCCAGTGATTCCGCTGAAAGTTCAGTGGCCGTAACCGTTGCCACTCAGGCCGAGGATACATCCTCTGCTACAGGCGGCATGCTGGAAGAAAATCTGCAACGGCTGCGGGTGGAGCTGCTGAATGTCGCAGAGGAAGACAGCAAGCTTCTGCTGGAGGAACTCAAGCATTTTGGCGCCATTGTCTCAAGTCAGGCCAAGGATGCCAATTTTGAAGTGATCATCGATACCAATGCTGGAGCTGATGGCATAGAAGCAGTGATGTGTTTCGTCATAGAGCCGGAGCAAATTCGGATTTCCCGGTTGGAAGAGCCGGCAGTTTCAAGTGCCGCGCCGAAACCGACTCCCAAGCCTGCCGCCGAAAGCAGAAAAGGGGGGCGTAAGCAAGCTGCACAGGATGGCGGTGAATCCACCACCATCAGGGTACCGGTGGAGAAAGTCGATCAGATCATCAACCTGGTGGGAGAGCTCATCATCACGCAATCCATGTTGCAACAATCAGTGAACCTGCTGGATTCCGGCAGTGCGTCATTGGAGCGGGGCATGTCGATGCTGCAACGAAATGCCAGGGACTTGCAGGAAGCGGTAATGTCGGTGCGCATGGTGCCGATGGAATATGTCTTCAGCCGTTTTCCCCGCATGGTACGTGATACAGCAGCCAAGCTGGGCAAGGAAGTGGAACTGGTTACCGAGGGCAAGTCCACTGAACTGGACAAGGGCCTGATCGAGCGTATTACAGACCCGCTGACGCATCTGGTGCGCAACAGTCTCGATCATGGCATCGAGAAAGTAGAGGCCAGATTGGCTGTCGGTAAGCCGAAATCTGGAAGACTGTCAATTTCAGCGCGGCAACAGGGAGGCAATATCTTCATTGAAGTGGGAGACGATGGTGGTGGCCTCAATCGCGAAAAGTTGCTGGCCAAGGCCAGAAGCAACGGACTGCCAGTATCGGATGAAATGAGTGATGCCGAGGTCTATCAGTTGATTTTCGCGCCTGGGTTTTCCACGGCGGAGCAAGTCAGTGATATATCAGGCAGAGGCGTGGGCATGGATGTGGTGCGACGCAATATTCAGTCCATGGGGGGGCATGTGGAGATCATGTCCGAGTTCGGCAAGGGTACCACCACCCGTATCGTCCTGCCTCTGACGCTGGCCATCATGGATGGCATGCTGATGCGGGTTGCCAATGAAATGTTCGTGCTGCCTTTGGGTGCTGTCTGCGAATTATTGCAGCCGGACACAGAGGATCTTTACACCATGGCGGGGAACGATCAATTGCTTAAGGTGAGGGATGATTACCTGCAAGTGGTATCTCTTGGAGACATCATGGAAGTACCGGGAAAGCGTCGTTCACTGGAGGATTCCATTGCCATGGTGGTGGAAGCGGATGGCCGCAGATTCGCGCTGTTGGTGGATGAGCCCATTGGCCAACAGCAGGTGGTGGTGAAGAACCTGGAAAACAATTATCGCAAGGTGCCAGGGGTATCGGCTGCAACCATCCTGGGTGATGGACGTGTCGCCTTGATCCTGGATGCCGTTGCCCTGCTTGCTTGCCATCATGCGCGTGGCAAGCAGAAAGAAAAGCAGTTCAAGTCAAAGCAACTGATAGCAGAGGTGGAGTCATCATGACAGCACAAGTGCATGCCCTCGCGGCACAGACCAGAGAGTATCTGGTGTTTTCCCTGGCAAGGGAAGAATATGCCATTGACATCCTGAAGGTTCAGGAGATCAAAGGTTATGACAATGTCACCAGGATTGCCAACGCGCCAGACTTTATCAAGGGTGTTACCAATCTCAGGGGGGTTGTGGTACCCATCATCGACTTGCGCATCAAGTTCAATGTGTCGGAGCCCATCTATGATCAGGAAACGGTGGTCGTTATCGTCAACATCGGCCGACGGGTGGTGGGTATCGTCGTGGATGGGGTCTCCGATGTCATGACATTGACGCCAGATCAGATTTCGCCGGCTCCCGAGTTCAGCGTTGGACTGCCACTGGAATATTTGTTTGGCCTGGGTAATCTCAAGGAGCGCATGTTGGTGCTGGTGGATATTGAAAAGCTGCTGACCAGTGAGGAACTGGGATTGGTCGATCAGGCATCCGCGGCATGAGCGTCAGCCATTGACGTCCCCTGCCATGACATAGGGGCATTTCGCATCAGGCCAATCGGCACCATGGGCTCAAGAGCGCGGAGAAGAGTTTGAGTTTACCGCTTAACAAGGTTTATATGGAGAAGAGCCTGCCGTCTGTTTCAGGAAGCATGCTGGAAAGGGAATTGGAGCTTACAGAAGAAGACCTGGTGCGTATCTCTGAATGGATATATCAGAGAGCTGGTATCGTGTTGGCCAGTCACAAGCGGGGCATGGTCTATAGTCGCTTGGCGCGCCTGGTAAAAAACTGGAATTGCAGTAGTTTTGAGCAATATCTGGACATACTGGCGCGGACACCGGAGGGAGCAGCCTGGGAACAGTTCACCAATGCCCTGACTACCAATCTGACATCTTTTTTTCGGGAGGCGCATCATTTCACCGCACTTGCGCGTCATCTGAAAGGGCGTGGTGGGCCTGTCAGAATCTGGTGCACCGCGGCATCGACAGGTGAAGAACCTTATTCAATCGCGATGACGATGCGGAACGTGCTGGGGGACTCGGCCGACATCCATGTCCTGGCCACCGATATCGATACCCATGCCTTGGCACGGGCAGAAGAGGGCATCTATCCACTGTCTCAAGTCAGCAAACTTGACGATGATCTGGTGCGACGCTACTTCCTCAAGGGCAGGGGAGCGTGGGCCAATTCAGCGAGGGTAAGACCTGAACTGGCTGCCACTATTACTTTTGCCCAACTCAATCTGGTGGCACCCTCATGGCCGCTCAAGGCCCCGTTTGACGCGATTTTTTGCCGCAATGTGATGATCTACTTCGATAAAAAGACCCAGGCCAGGATTCTGGCGCGCTTCGTGCCATTGCTGAAGCCTGGGGCACTGTTGTTTGCTGGGCATTCGGAAAGCTTTACCTATCTCAGCAACGAACTCCAGTTGCTTGGGCAAACAGTCTACTGTCGTCCCGCCTGACCCACAAAATGCACCAGTCGGCCTGCCGTGGTGGCCCCAGGTCAGCTCTTGCGCGACGGAATACAGGTGCAACATCCGGGCTAAAGTAATCCAGTGCAACGCCGATAAAATCATTGAACGCAGCGTCGATGACGCTTGCTTGAGCAAGAGGAGGATGACTTTGCTTGCAGTCAAGACCAAAGTGCTTTGCATTGACGATTCCGCGTTGATCCGTGACCTCATGCGTCAAATCATCAACAGTCACGATGACATGGAGGTGGTGGCGGTGGCCCCGGATCCGCTGGTGGCGAGGGATCTGATCAAGATGCATGAGCCTGATGTGCTGACGTTGGATGTGGAAATGCCACGCATGGCTGGGCTGGACTTTCTGGAACGGCTGATGAGGTTAAGGCCAATGCCGGTGCTGATGGTTTCATCCTTGACCAAGGATGGTTCCGAGGTGACTTTGAAGGCTCTTGAGCTGGGGGCTGTGGATTTTCTCGAAAAGCCTTCCGTGGGTATTCGTGGCGGAATGCTGGAATACAGTGAGTTGATTGCAGAGAAAATCAGGGCAGCTTCACGATCAAGGCCAAGACGCGCCAGGGAAGCAGGCCAGGAAGCGCGAGCAGAGGTAGTGCGGGCGCCTCATGTTTCCAGTGAGAAGCTGCTGATCATTGGGGCCTCGACAGGAGGCACGGAAGCCATCAGGGCGGTATTGGAGCCCTTGCCCGGCAATAGCCCGGCGGTGGTGATTACCCAGCATATGCCGCCAGGTTTTACCCGTTCGTTTGCGCAGCGCCTCGACCGGATGTGCCGGATCAGGGTCAAGGAGGCCGAACATGGTGAACGTATCCTGCCTGGTCATGCCTATGTTGCGCCAGGAGATGCTCACCTGAAGATCGCCCGTAGTGGCGCCAATTACCTGGTGGAGCTTGATCCCGGACCACCCGTGAATCGGCACAGACCCTCGGTGGATGTGATGTTCGAGTCCGCGGTACTGCATGCTGGCCGTAATGCCATAGGGGTATTGTTGACCGGTATGGGCAAGGATGGCGCGGCCGGCATGCTGGCCATGCGTAATGCCGGAGCTCCGACCGTGGCGCAAGATGAAGCCAGTTGTGTAGTGTTCGGGATGCCGAGGGAAGCCATCATGCTGGGTGCCGCCAGCGAGGTTTTGCCATTGGAAATGATTGCGGCAAGATTGATGATGCTGGCAGATGAGGCCGGCAGGGCACAGCGGGTGTAAGCATGCCGGCTGGTGCTACCGGGAGTCATGTGCCATGGAAATGGTGGTTATCGGGGGATGCGCTTGCGTCTGGACAAAATAAAGAAACAGGAATCAGAAAAATGGTGAAATTACTGCGAAATCTAAGTATCAACGTGGCCTCGATTGGCGGCATCCTTGGGTGGGTCATCATGTTTGGCGCCATTGCTGCCTTGGGTGTTGCCGGCGCCAGGATGGCGGACAGTTCCATTGGGTTCCTCAATAACATCAATGTCTCACAACTTAATGAAATTGGCCGTGCTGATTCCTTGTTGAATCAGGCGCGCCTGAGCCTGGAGGCAGCGGCAAGCTATATAGAGTCGGATCGGGCGATTCAGGCAGAACGTCGTCTGGAAGAGTCCTTGGCGATGTTGGATGAGGCCGATAACCGCTTCGGGAATTTCTTGAGCGCGGAAAAGACACCTGCGGGACAAGCACTGGCCGATGAGTTGGGTACGAACTTCCAGGATGTTATTTCTCTGGTGCGCGAGCAGCACGAGGCGCTGGTGGATGCGGATGTGGAGGAATTTGGCTTCATCCGTGAAGAACTGATGCCACTCAATGATGCCTTGGCGAGAGGTATGGAAGCATTCGTGGAGCATGCCGAATCATCTATAGTAGAACAATTGATTGCGTACGAT
This sequence comes from Gammaproteobacteria bacterium, assembly GCA_050485205.1. GTDB lineage: Bacteria > Pseudomonadota > Gammaproteobacteria > Pseudomonadales > Pseudohongiellaceae > JAVVEZ01. The sequence continues at coordinate 550 of JBJHAY010000025.1, read as the reverse complement.
GGGCAGATCAATATTTTTACCACTGTGGGTGGGCTGTTGCTGATGGTGGTAATGGCTGTGTTGGTATTGATGTACTACAGTCTGCGCAAAATGATCATAGAACCCATGAATCAGGCAGTACTCAGTCTGGATTACATTTCCAGGGCGGATTTATCCCATGACATCGATGACATGGGGCGTAACGAAATCGGTCAGCTATTCATTGCGATGAAGAAGATGCAAGATAGCCTCAGTGGAATTGTGCGGGATGTTCGCAATAGCAGTGATTCCATCCATATAGGTGCTTCAGAAATTGCAGGTGGCAACGCCGATCTCTCTTCACGCACCGAACAGCAGGCAGCTTCTCTGGAAGAAACAGCGGCCAGCATGGAGCAGCTGACAGCGACAGTGAAGCAAAATGCAGACAATGCACGCCAGGCCAGCACTCTTGCCCAGGATGCCTCGGTGACAGCCAGCGATGGCGGCCAGGTGGTGGACAAGGTGATTACCACCATGCGCGATATTTCCGATAGTTCCAGAAAGATTGCCGACATTACCGGCTTGATCGACT
>JBJHAY010000024.1:0-18066 GCA_050485205.1 Gammaproteobacteria bacterium | reverse complement strand
GCCTGGGGGTTTGGTGTCGAGGTCTTCGCCCCAGCGGGTGACCAGGCCTGTGTCCAGGTTGAACAGGTCGAGAGCGCGCCCCACGGATTGCCGCACCAGGTCTTCAATGCTGGCCGGGCGGGTATAGAAAGCGGGTACCGGGGGCATGACGATGGCGCCCATCTCGGTGACTTGCAACATGCTGCGCAGGTGCCCGGCATGGAGTGGTGTCTCCCTCACCATCAGCACCAGGCGGCGCCGCTCCTTCAGCACCACGTCGGCGGCGCGGCTCAACAGTGAGGAGGTGACCCCGGTGGCGATTTCCGACAGGCTTTTGATGGAACAGGGGGCCACCAGCATGCCCAGGGAGGGAAAGCTGCCGCTGGAAATGGCAGCGCCGATGTCGCCATTGGGATAGTGGTGGTCCGCCAGGGCGTACAGATCGGCAAGCTTGAAGGGGGTCTCGTGGGCCAGTGTCAGCACCGCGGACTTGGTCACCACCAGGTGGGTTTCCACAGGCAATGGTTGCAGGGCCTTGAGCGCCTCGATGCCATAGATCACGCCTGAGGCGCCACTGATGCCGACGATCAGCCGTGGTGGCGACTGGGATGCTGAATTCATGTAGACTCGCGCTTTTTTGAGGGTTCCACCATGTTGGCCCGCCTACTTGCGGGGCGTGGTGGAACTCCTGCCAGTATGAGCCGTCATTGTAAGGGTCTGAACGACGGCCGGGAACCCTATGTCTATTTTGCGTCTCAACAAGGTTGTGTTGTCCTACGGCACCCATGTGCTGCTGGATGGCGTGGATTTGAATATCGAGGCTGGTGACCGCATCGGCCTGCTGGGCCGCAATGGCGCCGGCAAGTCCACCTTGCTGAAGCTGCTGGCGGGGCAGACATTGCCAGATGGCGGTGAATACTGGCTGCGGCCCGGCACCCGGGTCGCCTGTCTGGATCAGGAGCTGCCAGCGGTGGCCGACGAGAGTGTCTATGACTTCGTGGCAGGTGGCCTGTCCGGCACCGGTGCCCTCATCAGCCGCTTTCATTACCTGACCAGTCACCCTCTGAATGCCGCCGAAATGCGTGAGTTGGAGCATGTTCAGCATGAGTTGGAGGCCAAGGATGGCTGGCTGTTGCAACAGAAGGTGGAGAGCATGATGTCCACCCTGTCACTGCCGGCGGACACCGCAATGCGTGATCTTTCCGGGGGTTGGCGCCGCCGTGTGGCCATGGCCCGCGCCCTGGTGTGCGAGCCCGACCTGTTGTTGCTGGACGAGCCCACCAACCATCTGGACATTCCCACCATCGAGTGGCTGGAGAAACATCTGGAAAATTTCCGCGGCGCCTTGATGGTGATCACCCACGACCGCGCCTTTCTGCAAAAAGTGGCCAGCAGCATCATCGAACTGGACCGGGGACATTTGCGCATCTGGCAGTACGATTACCGGCGCTTCCTGGAGTTTCGCGACCAGCAGCTGGCCGCCGAAGAAAAGGCCAATGCGGAATTCGACAAGAAGCTGGCCCAGGAAGAAGCCTGGATCCGCCAGGGCATCAAGGCGCGCCGGACCCGCAACGAAGGCCGGGTGCGCGCCCTGAAGAAAATGCGCGAGGAGTTCAAGGCCCGCCGCCTGGTGCAGGGCAACGCCAGGATGAGCCTTCAGGGCGCGGATCGCTCTGGCAAGATCGTGGTGGAAGCGGAGCATGTCAGCCATGGCTTTGATGGCAGGCCGGTGGTGCGGGACTTCTCCATCACCATCCAGCGCGGCGACAAGATTGGTCTGATCGGCCCCAATGGCGCGGGCAAGACCACGCTACTGAAGATTTTATTGGGACAACTGACGCCGAATCAGGGCCAGATCAAGCAGGGCAGCAAACTGGAGTTGGCCTACTTTGATCAACTGCGGGCTCAACTGGACCCTGAAAAAACCGTGCAGGAAAACCTTGCCGATGCCGGGGAATACATCCAGGTGCAGGGCAAGCCCAAGCATGTCATCAGCTACCTGCAAGATTTTCTCTTCACCCCCGACCGTATCCGCCAGCCGGTGAAGTCGCTCTCCGGCGGCGAGCAGAACCGCTTGATCCTGGCGCGGCTGTTCAGCCGCCCGGCAAACCTGCTGGTGCTTGACGAACCCACTAATGACCTGGACATGGAAACCCTGGAGCTGCTGGAAGAAATCCTACTGGACTATGAAGGCACCCTGTTGCTGGTGAGCCATGACCGCGCCTTCCTCGACAACGTGGTCACCAGCAGCATCGTGTTTGAAGGCAGGGGCCAGGCAAAACACTATGTCGGCGGATACCAGGACTGGTTGCAACAGGGAGGTCGTTTCATCGGCGAAGAAGACGACGAGGGGATCAAGGATAAAAAGCCAGCCCAGTCGCCCCAGTCACAACAAAAGCCGGCACCACGGGCACGTCTGAGCTACAAGCTGCAACGGGAACTGGAGCAAATGCCGGAGCTGATCGAGAAAGCCGAGGCCAGGATTGCCGAGTTGGAACGCGTGATCAGTGACCCCGCCTTCTATCAGCAGGATCATGCCAGCACGCAGCGCACCCTGGCGCAATTGAGCGAGGCACAGGCAGCACTCGACACCTTGTTCGAGCGCTGGGCCATGATCGAGCAACAACAACAGTAGTGACCAGTCCCTTTCCGCAATGGGCACCCCACAAAACCTGTGAGGCAAGCTGAATGACAAGGCATGCGCGGGCTAACGCCGGGTAATGGCCCGCAGCGGTGCCTGCAACAGAAACTTGTTCACTGCCAGCACCATGGCGGGCACCGTGCCCAGCAGGAAGAAAGAGCTTTTGGCCATGTATGACAAGCCGATGAAGACCCAGGTGATGACGATCCAGGTGGTCATGGCACACAGTCCGTAGATGACATGGATGTAGCTGGGTTCGCGACAGAACTCGCAGATGGCGGGGGTGAAGCACACGGAAAAGGCTTTTTGCAGGCTCGAAATCCCTTCGCGCTGGCAGTGGGGGCATTTATGCATGGGAATGTTCCACTCGCGTTACAGCTCGGTACGGCATGGCCCCATGATATAGGCAGGGATCATGCCAAGGCAAACTCGAGGCTCCGTTGATTTTCATCAAGGCAGGGATGCTGCCGCGCTGACATACTGACCGCATCGACGTTGAACTGCGGACCGGTCTTGCCACCTTGGCATGTCTACCGGCACAGTCTTGGAGGTGTGTCATGCAACAGGAAGAAAAACTTCATTTCAAACCCTTGATGGCGGTACTGATCGCGGTGGCACTGGTGTTGATCGTGGTCAGCACCACCTTGGCCGGATAAACATCAGGACTAATTCCCTCCGGATACGGTATCAGCCTGGATATTGCACTGGTTTTCCTGCTGTGTCCGCCGCGGCAGGACAGCGCTGTCGATATGTTGAGTGATGACGCGGCAATTCAGGTAAGATGGCTGCATGAGTCGTTCTCGTGCACACCAGCGCCTGTTCCAGGCCACCCATGAGCTGCATCGGGCCTTGGATAGCGCGCCCTTGCTGCGTCGCTTACTCTCCCCCTCTTTGTCTCGCCAGGAATACACGGCAATCATGTACCGCATGCATCAGGCCTTGAGTCTGGTGGAGCCTGCGGTGCGCCATGTGCCAGGCTATATTCCAGGCCTGCCCGCACTAAGGGCGGATCTGTATGCCTTGGGATTGCCGCCAACCTCTGCTGATGATGCCAATAGCCAGGCACAGCCCTGCGCGGGGCTGGGTGCCTGCCTCGGCATGCGTTATGTGCTGGAGGGCGCCAGCCAGGGGGCCGTGGTGATCCTGCGCAGTCTTGACAGATTGCCTGCCGGGGTTTGTGCCGATGCCTTGGGCTATTGGCGATTGCAAGCCGGACTTGCCGAACGTTGGCCGGCTTTTGTGGAGAACCTGGCGCCCCTTGAGGTTGACAATCATGCCCTGGAGCAGGCGGTCGAAGCCGCCATCACAGTCTTCAGACAATTTCAGCAGGTATTCATGGGAGCTCCTGCGTGACTCAAACCTTGTATCCAGACTGTTACAGCGCGCAACTGCATTTGATTGGTCGGATTCAGGATTACGGCGTATTGCTGGTGTTTGATTCTGCCACTGGCCTGCTCGGTGCCTGTTCCGACAATACCGACAAGTTGTTTGCGCAGCCTGCGCGGGCCTTGTTGGGCCGACCATGGCAGTCCTTGCTGACGGGAAGCGTTGCCACGCATAAATTGCTCGGACTGATGGGGCCGAGGGAGTTGCCGCGGCAGCGGATTTGGGACGAGGACCTGGGCGGTGGTGCCTTGGTGGTCAGCGCCACGGCAGATGGCCGTAACCTTCTGGTGGAATTGGAACCGAAACTTGGTGCTCTCGACTTCGAGGACGACAGCAAACTACATTTTCTCAAGCAACTGGCGCTTAGCCGTGAACCGGCCGAAGCCGCCGAACTGCTGATGCGGCAAGTGGCGCAAATCACCGGTTTCGACAGGGTCATGCTATATCAATTCCAACCTGGTTGGCATGGCAAGGTGATTGCCGAGAATAACAAGCCGGGCGTGCGGGGATATCTCAACCAGTGCTTCCCCGCCAGTGACATTCCCCCCAATGCAAGGCGTCTCTACAGTCTGAATTTTCAGCGTTATCTGGCCGACACCGAAACGCCGGCCAGGGACGTGCTGAGTTCGTCAGATGATGAAGGAGTCGATCTGACCTGGTCACAGTTGCGCGCTGTGCATCCCGTGCACATCGAGTATTTGCGCAACATGGGGGTCCGAACCTCATTCAGTGTGTCGATCATGGCCAATGGCAGGCTCTGGGGCATGGTGGCTTGCCACAATCGCCTCACTCGCAGCTTGAGTTTCAAACATCGCCATTTATGCGAGGAACTGGCGCGCATCACTTCCTTGCACCTGGCCGGCTTGCTGGAAGTGGGCGTGGAAATGCGCCGCGCCGAGATGCGCCTGGGGCTGTCCCGCATAGAAAGTGTCCTGGACGGGCACACCGGCACTGAAGCCGTCGCCAACCAGATACTCAAGGTCGTGGATGTCCTGGGCGCCCAGAGTATGCTGTTGCGCCTGAATAAAAAAGATTTCGGCCGTGGCCCCTTGCAAAGCTCGGGCCGCCTTGGCGCTCTCAGAAGCTGGATGCGCAAACACGGTGGCAAGGACAGCTGGCACCTCGACAAGATACCTGGAGAGTTGAACATGCACCCTGCCCTGGTAAAGCATGCCAGTGGCATGCTCTACCTCCCTTTCGGCCCAGCCCGTCAGGGTAACTATGTGCTGCTGGCTCGCAATGAACAGGTGGAGGAAATCACCTGGGCCGGGAAGATGCCGGAATCCGGGGAGGCGGCAGAACTCAGTCCGAGAGCGTCGTTTGAAATATGGAAGCAGGAAGTGCATGGCCAGGCCAGGCCCTGGGACGAGGCGGAGCTGGCCATTGCCGGGCAACTGCGGCGTGATCTTGCCGACTATGTGGAAAGGGCCAAGTTGGCGGAATTGGCTTTGCAGGACAGTCTGACCGGGCTGGGTAACCGGCGTAGTTTCGAAATGGCGCTCGCCAATGCCCTCCGGCACGCACAGAAAACCGGTGGCAGGTTTGCTGTCCTGTTGCTGGATCTGGACAAATTCAAGCCTGTGAATGACAGCCACGGTCATGCCGCCGGCGACGAATTGCTGGTAATCATTGCGCAAAGATTGAAACAGCAACTGCGTGGCCGTGATACGGTGACGCGTCTTGGCGGCGATGAGTTCGCCATCATTCAGTATCACGTGGGGTCAGAGGGTTACAGCGAAGTGGGCCTGGTGGCCCAGCGTCTTGTGCGCGAGGTGAATCGACCAGTGCCGCTGGAACCCGCCACAGTGGAAGTGGGTACCAGCATCGGTGTGGCGGTTTATCCGGAACACGGCGCCACTGAGCAGGCGCTGCTGCGCAATGCGGACCATGCCCTGTACGCGGTGAAGCGCAGTGGCCGCAATAACTTCCGCATCTATGAGCCGGGCATGGAAGTCAAGCCATGAGCCCTGGGCCGGGCCGGCCGCGCTGATCAGTGCTGGACGATCTTGATCCAATCCCCGGCCTTGGGCTCGCCCCGCGGATAGTGACCGTTCCAAAGCCTCAAGGTCTCTTCGCCATGCTGCCCCAGGCGGCTGATACGGGCCAGGTCCGCATAGGTGGCGCGACCGTCGTGTTGCACGAAGGCCAGTCGCGGTGGATTGGCCATGGCTTGTTCCTGGGCGGCAATGGGGCGGAAGCTGCGGATGGAGTCCAGCAGCAGGGCATCGGTATTGGCGCCAGCGCCCTCCCCCAGCACCTTGCCGGTCATCACATAGGCGCGCGGGCCATAGTAAAGCACGGCCACCCTTTCCTGGGTGGAGGGGTTGATGCCGGTATATCCGCTCAGGCCGAATTGCGACAAGGGTTCGGAACTCTGTAATTCGGGAATTTTCAGATTTTCCCGCAGGAACAGCCGTGGCTCCTTCATTTCCTGCAAGCGCATCGCCTCCACCTTGAAGCTGACGCTTTTATCGGGAGCAAGGGCGGTGACCGTGGTGGGTGTTTCCTCGGTGCTCCAGCCGTCGGGGAATACCAGGGTGTAGTTGAGCAGGTTCTGGTAGTAGCGGTTACGGCCAGGGCCGGTGGCCACCCTGGTGGAGGGTCCAACGGTGAGGCCATTCATGTGGCGCATGAAATCATTGGGATCGATCTCGGCCCGCTCGCTTTCCTGCAGGGTGCCGGCATTTTTTACGGCTTCCTGCAGACGGGTGTCGTTACGGGGGTGGGTGGCGAACAGACCGTGGTAAGTGGGGCCGCGGTTGGCCACACGCTTCATGAAATCTTCATGGCTCTTGAGCACGGAAATCACTTCGATCATGGCATTGGGGTCATAGCCCGCGCGCCGCAGATACTCGGCGCCCAGGCTGTCGGCCTCCAGTTCCATGTCGCGGCCATAGCCGCTGATCAGGGCGCCACCAAGAATGTCCGGTGTATCACCGAGTCCAACCCCAGTGGTCAGCACCGTGGCCACCTGGACCGCGGTGGAAGCTGCGCGGGCAGTGCGGGCGGCGGTCTGCTGGCGCACGGCATGGCGCGCGGTGATGTGGCCTATTTCATGGCCCAGCACCGCCGCCAGTTGGGCCTCGGAATTCAGGTGCAACAGCAGTCCACGGTTGATGTAGACATATCCGGCCGGCAGGGCATAGGCGTTGATCTCCGGGCTGTCGATGACGGTAAAGGTATATTCCAGGTTGGAGCGATGGCTGACCTGGGCCATCTTCTGACCGATGCGGTTGACGTACTCCTGCACCGCCGGGTTGTCATAGATCACGCTTTCGCGCATGACCTCTTCATGCAATTCCTTGCCCTTCTCGATTTCGGAGCGCTCCGACATCAGCACGAAGTTGGCTCCACCGGTTGGGTTGGCGGCACAGCCTGCCAGCAACAGGGTGCAAAGCATTCCCATGCCGAGAGCTCGCACGGGCATGGTATTGACAGGGGGTAATCGCATCATCATGGTCATGTCCTCAATAACGCACGAAATCAGCCGCCGTTGATAAAGGTCTTGAGTTGGCCACCAAGCCCGGAACAGGCGCTGGCCTCGACTCTGGCAATCAAGGGGATGGGAATCACCACGGCGGGAATGTAGGACTGGCCATTGGCATCGGTGCTGATGGAACCAGCCGACTCCATGGTTTGCAGATCCCAGACCTCGGCCTCGAAATTGGAGTCATCCTGCCAGGTGCCGAAACCGAAGCAGCCGCCGCCAGCGGGACCCACGGCACAGGAGATGGAGCCGGCCTGATCGGAGCGGCGGGTGGTGCCGTCGATCCACACGATGTAGTGGATGTTGAATTCCTCCAGTTTCTTGGCCGCCGCGTCCACTTCCAGCAACTGCTGCAGGTGGCTGGTGCGCATCGGCGCGGTGCGGGGCTCGAAGAAGGGGAACATGGCGTCCAGGAACTCACGTTCAGGGATCACGCGGATGCGGTTTTGGCCCGAGCTGACCACGCTTGCGACACATTGCACGAACTTGCTTTCAGTTTCGTAATCGTTACTTTGACGCCGACCAAGGATGACGATGCTTTCATCGGGGGCGATGCCGGTATCATACTGGCGGAATTCGTCGATTTCGGTGACGGTGCAGGCAGGGACCAGCAGCACGGCCGCCAACATCAGGCATTTTGTCAGTGTTGTATCAAAGGCGTGGTCGATCATGCCACAGAGGTGGTTGAGGAGAGTGCCGGGGGGGATATCAAGATTGTTGTTCATGTTTGCTTCCCTCACCAACTAACGAATCAATGACTTTGCTCGCAGCCATTCGTTGACTTCAGGTACACGGGTAAAGCCCAGGGTGAAGGTGGCTGCCAGGTCCCGCAAGGCCACCACGGCGGCATTGTTGACACCTTCGTCCTTGGACTGAAAACTTTCCTCGGGCGACTTGCCGTAGGCGGTCATGACCCAGTCGGCCACAAACTCGCCATTGCCGTCGGAAAGCTGCATGTTGTACTTGATCCACACTTCGTAAACCTTGAGCCGGGTTTTTTCCGGCAGCCCCAACTGGAATTCCTGTACCGTCGGCACCAGCACCAGGTCCAGGCCACTGCTTTGGGCATTCTTGTTCTCCAGCACCACCACTTCCTCGAACAGGGCGGGCAGCACGGTGTTGAAGAGCTCCACCTGGGACGAGCCGCTTTTCACGATGAGTTGGTCCTTGCCGGTGCGGTCATTGATTTCGGTAAAGCTGTGGTTGACGAAGGATTCATCGTAGTACACCCCCACCTTCAGGGGGAGTTTGCCTACCAGGGGGGTGGGGTAGGTGCCGCGGATGTTGATGGTGGAGACAGAGCATGCCGTCAACAGCAGCACGAGGCCGCTGGTCAGCAACAATAACAGCCTTTTGGTGTTGGCCTGGACTTTGCTCGCCTGGACTGTGCTCATGATGCTCTGTTACCTGACACTGCTTTTTACAGGGGGAGCCCGACCCATCATCCTCGTGGGATGACTTTTGCAAGTACGCACGAAAGAGGAACTCCGTTTACTGACTATCTTACTCCTGTTTGGGGAGCTGGCAATAAAACTTGGTGCCGGAGCGGCCTAGATCAAGACCGGCAAAGCCGTTCCGCATTTTCATGTATTTCCCACACATGCCGTGTTCATGACCTTGATCAAGGCAGTACCCCACCACTTTCATCTGCCATCAGTACCACTCATTGAGACCGACGAAACTGCCGCCGTTGCGCCGCGTCACCTCCCGCATCAGGGTTGCAAAGCGTATGGCCGTGGTCTGGTAGCGCCTGGGCTGGGACAGCACGATGGGGAAGCCGATGGCATGAATCCTCACCATGCGCTCTCCCGAGTCCGTCACCTGGTTGATGCGATCGATGGTGCGGACCACCTCGGAGATGGAATTGCCGGTGAATTCATCGCCGAATACATACAGACTGATCTTCTTGTCCGGGTCGTAGAAGCTGCGGATGGCATTGTTGATGCCTTCCACCGGACTACTGTTGCTGAAGGCATTCCAGGTGCGCAGGCGCGAGATGATGGAGGTGCGGCGCGAGGGACTGTCGGGAATCCACTGACCCCGGAAGCTGGGGAACATGTATTCACCCATGTCATTCATGACCTGGATGCCCTTCACCTGGGGATAGACGTTGAGGGTTTCCGCGAACACGTCGAGCATCTTGTTCCAGGTGTAGTTGTACATACTGCCCGAGGTGTCGATGATGAAGATGATGTACTCGCTGTCCACCGGGATGCCGCCGATGGTCTCGGGACGGCGTGCCGCCTGGGCTTCCTGCAGGCGCCGCATTTCATCAGTAAGTTGCTGGCGCGCCAGGGCCAGTTGGCCCTGCATGATGTTCTGCACCGAGGAATCCTGGTCGGTGGCTTTCTGGGAGGCGTTGAGTTGCGCCAGGTCGCGGCGCAGGCGGGCGATTCTTTCCTCGTAGCGGGAGAGCTGCTCATGCTTGGCGTTGAGTTCCCGGTTGAGAGTGGTGGTCTCGCCGCGGATCTGGAACAACTGCTGTTGCAGTTCCACCACGCTGCCCTCCATGGAGTCCTGGGTCTCTTCCAGGGGCACTGGGGTGGAGGACTCGGTGATGATCAGCAACAGAATCACCGCCCCGAAGCCACAGGAAATGACGTCGAGGAAGGAGACACTGGCGCTTTCGGTTTCCCGTTTTTTCCTAGCCATCTTGCGTGGTCCTCATGGCCAATCCTCCGCCGGGCTCAGATAAGACCCCTTGGTGACATAGGCCAGTTGCCAGAAATAGGGGGCCGCCATGGGGTCGCCTTCAAGCGGCAGCATGATGATATTGACCGGAATGCCGTTGGGCAGTTCCCGCAACGCCCGTTCGAACAGTTGTTCGCGCTCGCGCCCGGAGATGGTGGTGCCGCGGGGTGGCTGACTACCCTGGGTCGGCAGACTGTCGGTGATCAGGAAGATGTTGTCCGGCAGTGGATTGAGACCGCTGACGGCACGGAAGGCCGCTTCCAGGTTGTTGCCCTGGTTCGGCACCGTGCTGTTGATCACATCGACGGCGCGGTTGAGTTGATCCGCATCCGCCACTTCCAGCCAGCGGCCCTCGGTGCCAGGGACGGCGGATTTCACCTCGGTGTTGAACAGGTAGATCTGATACTGGCTGGGGATGGGCAGCTGGGCAGTCAGCCACTCCATGATATTGCGGGTGCGCACCCACTTCGGCGAGTTCAATTGGGCATCCTTGGCCATGTTCCTGCGGCGGATGATGTTGACGATGGTGTCGTCCAGCATGCTGGTGGAGATGTCCAGCAGCACCAGGATGCGGTTGCCGCCCAGGTACATGCCGGTGAGATATTGGCGATTGCCGTCACCGACGAACTGGCGGATGTTGTTGCCAGCCATCTGCTCCTCGGCTTCGCGCATGCGTTGCAGTTCCTGCTCCAGTTGCGCGATTTCGCTGCGCAGGCGCTCCAGCACGTCCTCGGAGGAAGCGGCCTCGTTTTCCATGCGCGCGATTTCTTCCATGATGGTGTTGATCTCGTCCTCGATGGAGCGGGCCAGGCCCTGAGCCTGTACCATCTGGAAGTCCACGTCGGACAGCGTATTGCGGATTCTTGCCAGGTTTTCCCTGCCCTCCAGGATTTCCTCCTCCAGCAGGGAGATTTCCGCCGCCAGATTGGGATCACTGATGCCGGTCTGACGATCCAGATTGTGGTCGATGATGAGGAAGATGAGCACGACGGCGCCGAAGCCACAGGACATCACGTCCAGGAAGGCCAGACTGATGGGGTTGAACTGACGTCTGCTCTTGGCGCCTGCCATTTCATTGCACCTGTATCAGTTGCGCGCTGAAACTTTGGTCCCGGGGGCTGATGAGATCCCCCAACTTCAGGTTTTGACGGGAGTCCACTTCCTCGCCATTGACCAGCAGCCCCGAATTGCCCTGGGGTTCCAGGGTATAGCCACCATCTTCCTGGCGGCTCAGGGTGAGCACTTGTCCGGGTGCCGGCCCTTCCACTTCGATGTATTTCACTTCGCCGGTACTGGGGATCGGTGACTCCGCCTTCCCCACATAGAGTATGTGAGCGCCCAGGGCATGGGCGGTATGTCCCACCAGCAGATGACTGGGCCTGCCCTTGTGAGAGTTGACCGGCGCGGCGGCGCTGGTCTTGCGGGCCGTGAGACTGGTGATGAAGCTGAGGGCCTGGTCGCCACCACGCACGATCTGGTCAAGGGCACCAAAGCCATGACTGACCACGGCGCCTGCATCCAGGGCCTCGACCTCGGGCAGGTAAACGGACATGCCGGGCAGTTGTGCCACTTCCGGGGTGGTGAGGACCGCCGCGCCGGGAGGGGTCAGCACCTTGAGCTCATTCTTGATGCGGGTGAGGATGTTCTTGGCCCGTAGCTCGAAGTGGCCCCGGTTGATCTTGGCCTGATAGATGGAACCCTTGTGATTGATTTCCAGCAACACTTCATTGCCGCTGAGGCTTTGGGCGATCCAGATCGGCAGCTGGTTGTAGATGAACTGTTCGGTTTCGGCGTTGTGCAGGGGGTCGAAGCGACTTTGGCGGATGAAGGCGTCGGTGATCATGCCGGCCCAGGCATCTTGCAGTGACAGCAGGCCGGTGCCGGGAATCTGCAGCACTGACTGGCGCTGCAATTGACCACTTTTGTTGACCAGCACACTGAGCACGCTCTGATGCAACTGCATGTCCAGATACACCACACTGTCGCTGTCGGCCACCGGCGCCGTGGCCAGCACAGACAGGTCCACCAGGCCCACTGCCTTGAGCGGGGTTTGCTTGGCCAGGCCAAGCAACACAGCCAATTGATTGCGGGTGTAGTTGCCCGGGATCACGAACACCACCTCGCCGGACTCACCGCCGCTTTGTGCCAGGGTCTTCAGATGGCCATAGGCAAGGTCGGCCTGGTGCCGGAACAGTTTGTTGCTGTTGACCAGGGGATCCATGCTCAGTTGCGACCAGAACTGGTTGAAGCTCTGACGCGGATGCAGGCGGTAACAGGCCTTGGCGTCCTCGCCGAACAGGGGTTGTTCCTGAGTGACCACGGCAAAGCCGGGACTGGCCACCAGCAGGCCGCTGTCCTGGCTGTGAAGGGAGACGTTGTAGTCGTTGAGTTCGATCAGGTGCATGCTCATGCGTGTTCATCCCTTTCCGGCACTTGCAGATGCTTGATCAGGTTGGCGTCACAGTAGTGTTGGGTGTCCAGCACCAGGCGGTCCTGCATCAACTGTAGCTGGTAGAGGATGAACATGATGAGGATGCTCACCACCAGGGCAATGAAGGTAGAGTTGAAGGCCACGCCCAGGCTCACGGTGACCGACAGAATGTCACCGCTGACCGCGCGGTGGGCCTGGCCCAGGGCCTCGCCGATGCCGCGCACGGTGCCAAGGAAGCCGATGGACGGGATGGCCCAGGCAATGTAGCGGACGATGGTGAGCTCGCTTTCCAGCCGTTCCGACTCGTTGTTGCAGGTGTCCTTGATGACGCTGGACACATCCTGGATGTTGTGGGTGGAGCCGAAGCGTTGCAGCGCCGCCAGCAGGGTACGTGGCAGCAGGTATTCCTTTTCCTGGGGTGGCAATGCCTGGAGCGGGCGCGCAAAGTCGCGGGCATCCTCGGGCAGGATGCTCATGCCTTCGGACAGATTCAGCAGGTTGCGCTGCAACAGCTTGCGCTCGCCCTGGTTGCGGGTCATTTTCAGGCCGATGATGGCCATGGCCCAGAACATCAGGATGATACAGGTCTCCTGCTCGAAGTCGCGCATCACCACATAAAGTGAGCGTTCCTGGACATAGTCAGGGTCGGCCGCCAGCATTTCCTGCTGCTGGGCAATGATGGCCTCGGCATTGGGGCGTATCACCGCCACGTAAACCGCGTGCACCACGATCACGGAAATGATCAAGGCAAATATCTGGTAGATGAAGTCGGAAACGATACCTTGTTGTTGTTTCATGAAAACTGCCTTACCTGCTCGGCGTGGTCGATGGAATCACTGGTGGGAAAGCTGGCCTCAAATGTCCACGGGAAAAGACACGGACAAGTCCTCGGAAATCTGGGTGCTGGGCACAAAGCGGTCATTGCTGAGGACGCCGCCCTGGCCCTGGGCTGGCGCGGCAGTGCCTGGGGTTCCAGCAGTCTCGGGCGCGTCACCAAAGCCGGGGTCATCCGGCTGCTCAGCCTCGCCGTCAAATCCGGCATCTCCGCCAAAGCCACCATCACCCTCGAAACCGGCATCACCGCCGAAGCCGCCATCACCGCCAAATCCGGCGTCGGCTTCCGCGGCAAGCGACTGGCCGCTGAGCAGCAGCATGATGAGTGTAGTCAAGCCGAGGATGTTGGTCATGGCTGTCAATCCAGGTAACGGGCGATGCGGAAACCCACATCATCCCTGGGCTCGTCGCCATAATCGCGGAACGACAGGCGTAATTCAGTGATGGTGCCATGGGCCCAGCTGGAACCCTTGATCACATTGTAGGTGCCGGTGGAAGGTCCAAGGGGGTTTTCTTCCACGGTATTGCCCAGGGTGGCGCCGGCGCCGTAGTAATCATTCACCCACTCCGCCACGTTGCCACCCATGTCGTAAAAGCCGTTGGCATTGGGCGCAAAGCTGGCCACCGGTGCCGAGCCCATGTAGCCGTCATCGTAGTTGTTGATGACCCGGCCCAGGAAGTTGGCGGCGGACAGATCGGCAAAGTTGCCGAAGTTTTCCGGCGGCGGCATGTTGTCGCCCCAGGGGAAGCGCAACAGTTCACGGCTACCGGGGCCAGTGGTGCGGGCAGCCCACTCCCATTCGGCTTCGGTGGGCAGGCGGTAGCCGGTGCTGTCTGGGTTGAAGCCGGTGACCTTGCCGTTTTCCACCTTGTAGAACGGGGGCAGGGATTCCTGCTCGCTGAGCCAGTTGCAGTAAAGCGCGGCATCTTCCCAGCTCACCCTCACCACGGGTTGGCTCGGATTGTCCAGGGTTCTGCCCTGCAGCACGCCGGAAGAGTGGTCGGAATTGAAGCGCTTGTACTGGGCATTGGTCACTTCGGTCACCGAGAGGTAGAAAGGCCGGGTGAGGTTGATGTTGCGTTGCACCTCGTTGGCCTGGCGGCCCTGCTCGCGGCGCGAGGCACCCATGGTGAAGGCGCCGGGATAGAGCAGCTTGAGGGTTTGCCCCGCCACGGTGGTGATTTCCGGGCGAATGGATTCCAGGCGTTGTTGCTCCAGGCTTTTCAGGCGAATGTCCAGTTTCTGTTCCAGGCCAGGGCGGGAGATGAACTCGGTCTCGTAGCTCACATAACCATCACGGCGGACTTCAATGGTCTGGGAGGCAGCCAGCAGTTCCACCGTGCGGTTGGCGTTGCCGATGCGCTGGCCGTTGATGTAGAGCTCGGCATCCTCCGGCTGCACACGGATTTCCACTGAACTGAGGATGGGGTCCAGTTCCACGTTGACGGAGGCTTCCTGGCCCGGTTGGATGCGGAGGTTGCGGCGATGTTCCTGGTAGCCATTGAGAATGAAGGATAACTGGTGCTGCCGCTCCGGCGGCACGGTAATCTCCAGCGGCGTCCGGCCCTGGTAGGTGCCATTGAGCATGACACTGGCGTTGCTGGGGTTGGAACGCAGCATCACCAGACCGTCGGCTGATTCCAACTGGATGGTGGGCAGGTTCTGGTCCTGTCGCGCCACCACTTTCAGATCATCGGTCCATGCCTTGTGGGCCGGCAGCTTGATGACGACTTCGCGTTCACCCTGCAACAATTCGGCGTTGAGGGGCGTTACTCCGATATCCTCGCCATCAACGGTCACCGTGGCACCTGGTGGGTTGGTGCTGAAGCTGATATTGGCCCAGGCAGGCAACAATGCCAGGTCCAGATCCTGCTCGGTATGGCGGCCTTCGATTTCGATGACCGTGTCCACGGGTTCGTAACGGTCCATTTCCAGGCGCAGGCTGTGTTCGCCTGCGGGCAGTTCCAGCCGGGTCAGTGGCGTCACCCCGACTTGTTCACCATTGATGTAAACACTGGCGCCGCTGATGCCACCGGTTTCCAGGTTGAGAAAACCAGGCAGGCGCACCAGATCGATGGCGAAGGTCTGGGCCTGTTCGGGACTGATGCTGATGGTGGTATCCAGATCATAGTAGCCTTCGGCGCTGACGCTGATATCGACCTCGCCCTGGCGTATCAGATAGCGCGGCCCCACCTTGATGGCCATGGGGCCGCGGACATTCACGTCGCTGCCAATGGGGTCAACATCGAAATAAATGGACTTGGCGGTGAGCACAAACCAGGCGGCGCCGGCAAAGGTCAACAGCGCCCCCCCCAGTGCCACGGTGGCAGGCCGTAGGCTAATGTTGACTCCCTTGCGGCGGGCATCGGCCGGGGTGAAGTCAACGGGAACGATCAGCTCGTCATCGGCGCCCTGGGAAAGGTCTGGCTTGCGGAGATCCTGGGACATGGTTCTCTCCTAGCGCACGGCTTCATCGGACTGGACGGTGACCACTTTGGCATCCTCGTCGAAGGCCACGGTAAATTCCTGGCGTACGTCGCGATAACCTGGGCGCACCCCCACGGCAGTGTATACCCCTGGGGTCAGGCTCAGGGTGTGGTCGGTGAATTTGCCGAGGGCGCCGATCCGCAGCAGGGTGATGTCGGTCTGGCCGTTGGAGCGGATGGTGACGGGCACCGGCTGCAAGGCCTTGTCCAGGTAGGCGCCCACTTGCCGCAACTGATTTTGCAGCCGTGGGCCGGCATCGGCAATGCGCAGGGCGTCGTTGTAGACCCGCTGGGTTTGTTGGAATACCTCGGCTTCCGCCAGCCTCAGTGGATTGTTGATGGTGAATTCCAGAAAGTTGTCGAGTTGCAATCGGCTGTTGCTGCGGTTCCTGCCTTCGACCACGCGCACCACGTTGGGGTCCACTTCCAGGGCGGCATTGTAGGCATCCAGCGCCGCTTGCCAGCGTTCCGCGCTCTCGTGCTGTCCAGCTTCGGCCAGATGCTTGTTGATGGCAGTGGTGGCGATGGTGTCAGCCGCCTGCTTGAGGGCATCCTGGACCTCCTGGGACGAGGGCTTGAGTGCCTGCGCCCGGTTGAAGAAGTCCCGCGAGCCTTCCGGGTTGCCAGCCTGCAGGGCGGCATAGCCCTGGGACATGAGGCCGGAGAAGTCGCGTTCCAGAATGTCGTTGTTGACCCGGCTCAGGGCATCGCGCACAGCCGGGTGATCGCCATCGATTTCCCGGGCCTGCCGGTAGAGGTCGCGGGCTGCCTCGAATTGATTGGCGCGATGCAGTGCCGATCCTTCTTCCAGCAGGTTGAGGACATCCAGCAGCACCTGGGAGCGGTCGAGACCGGTGATGGCCGCGTCGCTCTCGGGCCGCAACAGGATGGCGATGGAATAGGCTGACTCGGCGGCGCTGGCGTCACCCGCGTCGAATGCTTCGGCGCCCCGTGCCATGTAATCGTCGAACCGCTGCGGGATGCTGGATTCCAGGGCCAGCAGACGGTCCAGCCCGCTTTGATAGAGCCTGGAGGCTTCTTCGAAATTCTGCTCGCGGTAGGCGCTGTCGCCGGTACGAGCATCCTGGAACGCCAGGTCGTAATCCGCTGCCGCCCATTCCTTGACGCCACGTCTTTCCAGGGTTTGTTGCAGTTCCAGTAGTTCACCGAGAATATTCTGAGCCTCTTCGCGCTGGCGCATGCGCTGGGCTTCCTGGAAGGGAGAAATGGCGGTGGAAGGGGCGCGACCACCGCCGGCAGCTGCCGGGCCCGGATTCGCCACCTGGGTGGCGGCGGGAGGTTGGGGTGGGGTGATGAATTCCGGCAGCACGAATACCACGCCCACCGCCAGCAGCAGGAGCACGCCGAACATGCCCCAGAGAATGCGATTGCGCTGTTGCTGATATTGGGCAAGCGCCTGGGTTTCAGCCACCCCCAGCATGGGGCTGGCCTGCTGCTGGGCTGCACCGTCGTTGCGAGCGGCATTGAGGGTAATGTCCGCCGGGGCGATCTTGTCGAAATCAGAATCAGACATGCCGTTACTCAAAGTATTTTCCGCTCACAACACAACCCAGGACCATTACCGGCATGGTCCCGGGTTTGCCGATGAAACCCAAGGAAAGAGTCGCTGTTTCACAATGCCCACAAATAGTGGGGGCGTCAATTGCCGATGCCAAGCTCTCCCATCTCATTGGCGTATATCTCCGCCAGGATCTCACGCCACTGCTCATATTGCTCCTGGACCGAGCCGGTGAGCGTGATGGTGCGCTCCTCCAGGTCGATGGTCTGCGGCGCAATGGCGGCTTCCAGGGAACTGCCAAGCTCGGCGATGGCCTCCACGTGCATCTGCGCCTCGGCATTTCTGCCAAAGGCGTCCTTGATCAACCAGCCACCTGCCGCAATACCGCCCAGGGAAGAGAAGAACACCGGGGCGTTGTTGCTCTGGGTGCCGGCCAATCCAGCCACGATGGCGGCCACGCCCAACACCATATTACGCTTGTAGGCGGCGTTGAGCTTGTCGATTTTCATGATCTCGGAATAGCTCATGCGCCGAAACTCGGTGTAGGGCGTTTCCATCTGCCGGGTGAAGCTGTCGTAGTAGTCATGCATGGTGTCCAGGTAGGCATAATC
>JBJHAY010000023.1:0-18180 GCA_050485205.1 Gammaproteobacteria bacterium | reverse complement strand
GACAGGGGCTCTTTCTTCCTTGCTGACACCCACCATGGTCTGGATGTCGGCACTGGCATCGTCGCGCAGGGTCTGGCGCAGCACTTCGGAGCGGATCACCCCCAGCAGGCGGCCATTGATGTCCAGCACCGGCAGTTCCTCCAGGTGATCCTGTTCCAGCTTCTGCACGACTTCCTCGCGTGGTTCCAGGGCGGAAACCGCGGTGCTGACCGGGCGCGCCATTTCCCGCAGGGTGGTGTCAGGGGCTGAGAGGGCCAGATCCTGGAGGTCCACGGCCGCACTCAGGCGCCCGTGTTCGTCCACCAGGAAAATGAAGCGCAATCGGCCTTTCTTGTGATGCTGGCGCAGATGTTCCAGGGCCTCGGCGGCAGTCATGGAGTGGCGCAGAATGGTGACCCGGGCATCCATCAGGCGGCCTGCGCTGTCGGGTGGGAATTCCATCAGATAGCGTATTTCAGCCGCCACCGGTGCTGTCAGCAGGGCCAGGCAGGCTTGCTGATCATTGGCGCCGAGACGGTCCAGCAGGTTGGCCGCGTGTACCGGGTCAAGATTGGTCAGCAGCGCGGCCCGCAGGTCTTGTGGCAATTGCAGCAGCAACTGCTCGGCCACGTCCGGCAGCAGATGTTCCCAGAGGCTTGCGAGCACTGTGGCGCTCTGGTCACAAAGGGCGGGCAGCACCTGACTAGCCGGCAGGGTTTCGATTTCCCTGGCGGCTTCACGGGGAAAATCCCGCAGGAAGTGCTGATTGAGGGTGGTGACGGCGATGTCGGCGTTGCCAGCAGTGGCGGTCATGCAGTGGGTTCCTTATCCTTTTCGTGGTCCTGCCGGGCGGTCTTGTCACCCCGTGCGCGGGCGGGGGAGGGCAGCAGCGAGAAAGGGCCTTCCACCAGGCGCGAAATGCCTTGCCAATAAGTTTCCACCAATTCCAGCAGAGTATCGGTGAAGACGGTATCCGGCTGCTGCGCCTGGCCTTGTTCCACGGCATGCAGCAGCATGGCATGGCGCGCCACCCCCAGCAGCCGCAGGTCGCGGCTCACCACTGGCATGGGGTCATGGCTGAGCCAGCCATCGTGATGCAGGGCCTTGTCCAGTGAACCCCTTGCCTGCAGCGTGACAGAGACCGCCACCGACAGACGCTCCAATGGCATTTCCGGGTCCGCGCGCAGCAGATCGATACCGGCCACCCTGCCTTTCAGGTACTGATCCTGGTCGATCAGGTAAAAGTAACGGTCGAGTGGCCCTTCCTCGTCGCGAATGCGTTGCCAGGCCTGGCCGCAGTCGATGTCCTGGGGCAGCACCATGATCTCGGGGTCCATCCAGGCCCCCACGCTGTTGGCGGGGTAGCGCAACAACAGGCGCAGATTGAAAGCCTGGCGTGCCGGCAGTTGTTGCAGCAGGCGGTCGGTAGTGGGCAGGGCCAGGCGTCTGAGGATGGCGGCGCCGGCCGTGGCCGGCATGAAAGGCAATACCGACAGGGTATAGAGTTCCCCTGCATGTGACAGAAAGCGGGCGGCGCTGGCCGGCATCATCCGGGCCAGCACTGGTGCCGACAACCGTGGCGGCACCCGCAACAGATAGCCCACCGCACTCTCTGCCGGCAGTTCTTCCAGCACCCTGGCGGCGGAACGGGGATGCTTGCGCAGGAAGCTGAAAGTCAGGCCAGCGGCATCAGCCATCCATGTCCTCCCGCATCAGCACCACACAGGGTTGTTCGTTAAAGTAGCGGCCCGGAATGCTGACCTGGCCTTCCCGGGTTTCGATCACCACCAGGCGTCGCTCCATGCTCAGCACTTTACCTTCATAGGTGCCGATGCGGATGCTGTCGCCTTCCTTGAAGCGTTGCTGGACGGCCCTGACCCCCAACAGATTGCTGACCAGGCCCTGGGAGCCCAGGGCAAAGGCAAGGGCGGCGGCACCGGCAACGGTACCCAGCAGGATCGACAGCACCACCACCAGGAAGGTGATGTCCAGCCCCACCAGATCCAGGGCGATCACGGCGGCGGTGATCAGTATCGCCAGTTGCACCCCATAGCCCAGCAGAACGTGGTATTCAAGCCCCGCGGCGGCGGCGGTGCGGATCACCGTTTCCCGCGCCAGATGACTCAGCACCACGCTGCAGATCACCAGCAAGGCGGCCAGCAGAATCATTGGCAACAGGTTGAAGAAGGCATCAAGCCAGGAAGAGAAAACGCTCAGCCCCAGCACCTGGGTGGCGGTGGCCAGGAAGGCCAGCAGTACCAGCCAGAACACGATGGCGCCCAGCAGCCGGGGTTGCAGGATGCCGCTCAGGCGCATGCCCATGCCGCCCGGCAATACCCGTGGCAGAATCCATTCCAGCCCCCGCGCCATCCGTATCACCAGGGAACGCAGCATGGCGGCGAGAATCCAGCCTCCCAGCAACAACAGGATGGCGCCCGTGACCTGGGGCAGATAACGCAGCAACAGGTCGAATTGATTGGCAAAGGCTTCCCTGATGGTGTCGATCCAGGCCGTGCTGTCGTTCATGCATGATTCCCCGTTGATGCTTGAGGAAAACCTTCGCTTATCCCGAGGCCAAATGCAAGCCCGGCGTCATTGCCCAGGGTTTGGCGCCAGTATTCCCAGGGTGAACATTTGCATGGACCAGGATGATCCATGCAAAGGCCGGGTCAATAACTCAGAGCCTGGCGCCAGCGGCGGCCAGCAGCGACTTTTCATCCAGTTGCGGCGCACAAAGCCGGATGAAGTCATAGGCGAACAGTCGCATCAGGTGACCTTCACGGATGGCGATGAGGGTGATGTTCTCTGGAAACAGATGGCGGCAATCCAGCAGGCGCAGACCTTTGTCGCGTTCGGCGGCGAAGGCTACCGATGCAATGATGCCGATGCCCATGCCCAGTTCCACATAGGACTTGATCACGTCCGCGTCCAGGGCCGCCAGTACTATCTCTGGTGTCAAGCCGGCACTGATGAAGGTCTGTTCCAGCCTGGCACGGCCGGTGAAGCCTTCGTGGTAGGTGATGATGGGATGGGAGGCAATGGCTTCCAGGGTCAGGGGATTTGTCGATGCCAGCGGATGGGCCGCTGGCACGATCACGCCATGATGCCAGCGGTGGAAGGGGAAGGCGGCAAGGCCTTCCACCTGCCCCAGGGATTCAGTGGCAATGCCGATGTCGGCGCTGCCACTCAGCAGCATCTGGGAAATTTCCTGGGGACTGCCCTGATGCAGTTGCAACTTGACTTTGGGATAGCGCTGCCGGAATGCCACCACCACACTGGGTAATATGTAGCGGGCCTGGGTATGGGTGGTGGCAACAGTGAGTTGGCCGCTGTCCTGCTGGCTGTACTGGTCGGCCAGGGTCTTGATGTTCTGGGCGTCCAGCAGCAGGCGTTCGACGATCTTGAGCATTTCGCGGCCAGGTTCGGTCATGCCCAGCAGGCGCTTGCCCTTGCGCACGAACAGTTCCACGCCCAGTTCATCCTCCAGGTCCTTGATATGTTTGGATACACCGGATTGAGAGGTGAACAGGGCATTGGCCACTTCGGTGAGATTGAAGTCACGCCGGGCGGTTTCACGAATGATGCGCAACTGCTGAAAATTCATCGTCCTTCCTTTCTCATGGATGTTGCCGCTGGAACAACTTGAGCCGTGAAGGCACCAGCCGCACCATCTGTCCTTCGTGCAGGGCCAGAGTTTCGGCTTGCTCCCGTGGCAAGGCCACTTCGAAATGTTGGCTGTGCGATTCCGTGCCTTCCAATTCCACCTTGCTGCCGACGCCGAAGGAAAGCACCCTCACCACTTTCGCGGCAAGCCCACTGGTGGCTGTGGCATCGGTGACGATGCTCAGCTCATGGGGGCGGGCAAAGCCATAGACCTCCATGCCGTGGTCGAGCCCCGCCTCCTGGTGTGGCAGGGTATCTTCACCCACCCGCAGTCCTGTCTCATCGACACGGCCATGGAACAGGTTGACCGAGCCCAGGAAGCCATAGACAAAAGGCGTGGCCGGATGATTGTACACCTGTTCCGGGTTGCCCACCTGCTCGACCCGGCCGTGATCCATCAGCACGACCCGGTCCGCCACCTCCAGGGCTTCCTCCTGATCGTGGGTGACGAAGATGGAGGTGATGTGGAGTTCGTCGTGCAACTTGCGCAGCCATCTTCTCAGTTCCTTGCGTACCTTGGCGTCGAGGGCGCCGAAAGGTTCGTCCAACAGCAGCACCCTGGGCTCCACCGCCAGGGCGCGGGCCAGGGCGATGCGCTGGCGCTGGCCACCGGAGAGTTGGTTGGGAAAGCGGTCGGCCAGCCAGTCCAATTGCACCAGATCGAGCAACTGATGCACCTTGTCGTGGATGGCCTGCTCGGAAGGGCGCTGAGCACGAGGTTTCATGCGCATGCCGAAAGCCACGTTGTCGAATACGGTCATGTGCTTGAACAGGGCGTAGTGCTGGAATACAAAGCCCACCTGGCGCTCTCTGACATGGGTGCCGACGGCATTCTCGCCGTCGAGAATCACCTCTCCGCTGTCGGCGTGCTCAAGACCTGCGATGATGCGCAGCAAGGTGGTCTTGCCACAGCCAGAGGGTCCCAGCAGGGCTACCAGCTCACCTGCCGGAAAGTCCAGTGACACATTGTCAAGCGCAACAAAACTGCCGAATCGTTTTTGAATGTTTCTTACTTGAATGCTCATGACAGGCCTTGTGGATTGGTTGTGGCTTGCGGGTTGAGGGCGAGCTGTGGATTTATACCTTGTTGCCCGTTGCTGGGCTGCGCGCTGATGCTTGGTCGTGGGTTGATGGATTCTGGCGAGGCGATAGTGGTTTGAGCCACGGATGACGGCGACCGCTCGTGGGCCTGATGATGTTCCACCCAGATTTTCACCGCCAGGGTGACCAGGCCCAGCAGGGCCAGCAGGGATGCCACGGCAAAGGCCGCCGCGAAATTGTATTCGTTGTAGAGAATTTCCACGTGCAGTGGCATGGTGGTGGTCTCTCCCCGCAACTTGCCGGACACCACTGAAACCGCGCCGAATTCACCCATGGCCCTGGCATTGGCCAGGATCACGCCATAGATAACCCCCCACTTGATGTTGGGCAGGGTGACGTGCCAGAACACTTGCCAGCCATTGGCGCCCAGCACCACGGCAGCTTCCTCTTCCTCGCGACCCTGTGCCTGCATCAAGGGAATCAGTTCGCGAGCGACGAAGGGAAAGGTCACGAAAATCGTCACCAACAGGATGCCGGGGAAGGCGAAAACGATACGGATGTCATGGGCCGCCAGCCACTGGCCGAGCCAGCCGTTGGCGCCAAAGATCAGCACGTACATCAAGCCCACGATCACCGGCGACACAGAAAATGGCAGATCGATGAAGGTGATCAGCAGTTGCTTGCCACGAAAATCAAATTTGGCGATGGACCAGGCGGCGGCGACACCGAACACCAGGTTGAGAGGCACCGACACCAGGGCCACGATCAATGTCAGCCGGATGGCCGCCAGCGCATCGGGTTCGATCACTGCCGCCAGATAGGGTTCCCAGCCCCGACGCAAGGCTTCAAAGAACACTGCAATCAGCGGCATCAGCAAGAAGAAAGCAAAGAAACCTAGGGAAAGTCCCAAAATGGTCCACTTGACCCAGGTGCTTTCCCGGGTGGCGGTATTGCGCTCGAAGCGAGTAGAGGCAGTGGGAGTTCTGGTGGCTATCGCCATTACAGGGTCCTCCCGGTACGGCGTGCAGTCCAGGCTTGCAGGGCGTTGATCAGCAACAGCATCACGAAGGAGAACGCCAGCATCACCACGGCGATGGCAGTGGCGCCGGTATAGTCGAATTGCTCCAACTTGGTGATGATGATCAGGGGCGTGATCTCGGAGACCAGGGGAATGTTGCCGGCGATGAAAATCACCGAGCCGTATTCGCCCACTGCGCGGGCAAAGGCCAGAGCGAAGCCGGTCAGCAGTGCTGGCGTCAGAATCGGCAGCACCACATGACGGAAGGTTTGCAGGCGGTTGGCGCCGAGGCTGACCGCGGCTTCCTCCAGTTCGGTTTCCATGTCTTCCAGGATCGGCTGCACCGTGCGTACCACGAATGGCAGTCCTATGAATACCAGCGCCACCAGCACACCTAGGGGAGTGAAGGCAACGCGGATGCCCAAGGTGCCTTCGATGAAGGAGCCAAGCCAACCATTGCTGGCATAGAGGGCGGTAAGGGAGATGCCAGCCACTGCCGTGGGCAGGGCAAAAGGCAGGTCCACCAGGGCATCCACCAGTTTCTTGCCGGGAAAGGAATAGCGCACCAGGGCCCAGGCCAGCATCAAGCCGAATACAGCATTGATGGCGGCGGCACCCAGGGAGGCACCGAAAGACAGTTTGTAGGAGGCCACTACTCTAGGATCTGTAATGATGCGCCAAAAATCATGCCAGGACAGTTCCATGGTGCGCAGAAATACCGCCGCGGTTGGAATCAGCACGATCAGCGAGAGATACGCCAGTGTGTAGCCCATGCTGAGGCGAAAGCCAGGTAGAACTCTGGTGTGGTGAGTGCTTGTCATCTAATGCAATGCCTGCGCGAATGGTTGGAGTATGGGGTTCGCCTTGATCAAAGTCCGTAAATGGCGTCAAACAGACCGCCATCGCCAAAATGTTCATGTTGGGCTCGTGCCCAACCACCAAACATGTCATCGATGGTGAACAGTTGTAATTGGGAGAGGCGCGCCACATCTTCAGGATTGGCCAATTCAGGATGGGTGGGGCGATAGTAATGTTTGGCAGCAAGACGTTGACCAATCGGTGAGTAAAGATAATCCAGATAAGCCAGCGCCAGCTCAGCGTTGCCTTTTCGCTTAGCCACGCCGGTCACGACAGCAACTGGCGGCTCGGCGAGAATCGATACCGAGGGCACGACTATTTCGAGTTTTTCAGGCCCCAGTTCGTTGACCGCAAGAAATGCCTCGTTTTCCCAGGAAATGAGCACGTCACCGAGCCCGCGTTGAACGAAGGTGGTAGTGGCTCCCCTGGCGCCAGAATCCAACACCAGCACATTTTTATATAGATCGGTTACGAATTGGCGGGCGCTGGCTTCATCGGCTTCTGGCTGCAGCAGGGCGTAGCCCCAGGCTGCCAGATAGTTCCAGCGGGCGCCACCAGAGCTTTTGGGGTTGGGAGTGATGACGCCGACGCCGGGACGCGCCAGATCGTCCCAGTCCTGGATGTCCTTGGGGTTACCCTTGCGTACCAAAAATACGATGGTAGAGGTATAGGGTGAACTGTTGGCAGGCAATTGAACTTGCCAATCCGCCTTGATGTGAGGTGTGCGCTCGGCGATGGCGTCAATGTCATAGGCCAGGGCCAGGGTCACCACATCGGCGTCGAGGCCGTCGATCACCGCCCTGGCTTGGGCACCGGACCCTCCATGGGATTGGGTGATCACCACGTTTTCTCCCGTGGTCTCGCGCCAATGATGGACGAATTCCGGGTTAAATTCTCGATAAAACTCCCTGGTAGGGTCGTAGGACACGTTGAGCAGGCGGCGTGTTCCTGCGTCACCAGAGCCACTACAGGCATTCAGCAGCAGGCTGCACAGCAGCATCAGCAGTACGCGGGTGGCAGTGAAGTTTTTCATGCAAGAACTCCTAAACAGTAAGTGCCGTTCGGCGGTACCCGGACGGCGAAGCGCAATTTAGCAGCAGGCTATTGGGCTGGTGAACCAACAAAAACTGCTTTGCTTATGCAAAAAGCTGCATTAGAAGACTTATCCAAAATTCCGCAAAACAAGTGAAAAAAAGTTTCTTTGTTTGGGGGGTTTTCTTGCCTACCATCCTGGCCCCATTGATTTCATGTTTTTTGTTGATGCCGGGAGCACAATTGAATCGTTTCATTCCTATCCTGTATTTGCTGAGCCCCTTCCTGGAGGTAATGGCCCAGGAACCTGTTGGTGGTGGCTACTATGTGGAGCCCGGCAGCTATGGCACCCAACGTGAAACTGATCCGCCCAACTATGTGCGTAATCTGGGCGCTTCGAGGCTGGGCCTGGCATGGCTTGATGCGGGCCTGGATTACAGACTGCGCTACGAATTTCGCGAAAACGACATCCGCCGCCATGCCAATCCCGGCGTCGATCAACCATTGTTGCTACGTTCCAGGGCTTACCTGGGAATCAGAAATGGGCTGGAGCCACTGCGTTTTACTCTTGAATTCGAGGATGCCAGGAGGGTCAGCGGCGGATTTCCCGCGGATACCCGTGACTTCAACCGCAATGAATTCATCCAGGGTTTTACCGAGTACTTGCTTGCTGACGGCTTGGGCCATGATCCACGCGGCAATGCCAGGCCCGTGAGTCTGCGTGGGGGGCGCATGGCTTTCGAGTTTCTGGACCGCCGCTTGATCGGCCGCAATGAATGGCGTAATACCACCAACACCTTCGACGGCGTGCGCCTGACTCTGGGGCAGCAAAGCAATGATTGGCAGGTGGATGCCATGATGTTGCGGCCAGTCACGAGATTGATCACCCATACCGACAGGAGCGATCAGGATCAACTGTTCACCAGTTTGATCGGGCATTGGCGCGGCTGGTCCGATGTGGTGACATTGGAGCCTCATTACATGGGGCTCAGGCAGACAGCCAATGCCGCAAGAGACATGAGTGACCGTGAAATCCATGCGTTGGGATTGCGGGTCCATGGCTGGCGCGGCGCCATGAATTACGACGTCACCCTGATGGAACAGTTCGGGCGTGATGGCTCAAGGCGCCATGATGCCAGGGGAGTGACGGCGGAAACCGGCTACCGCCTGGAACAGCACCCGTGGCGGCCACGACTGAGTGCTTTCTATGGTTACGCCAGTGGAGACAGGGATCCTGGGGATGGACGCAACAACAGGTTCGAGCGCTTCTTCGGTTTTGCCAGGCCCTGGTCGGCGGATGACTACATAATCTTCGAGAATCTGCACGCGCCCAAGCTGCGTGTGGAGTTTCAGCCCCGTGCAAACTTCCGGGTGGATGCAGGCTATGGTGCTTACTGGCTGGCCAGCCGCAGGGACCGCTTCCACAATCTTCTGGGTGGCGCCGGCTTCAATCGCGATCCAAGCGGTAATAGTGGCAGCTTTCTTGGACATGGCCCCGATGTTCGTTTGCGCCTTGCCGCGACTTCTCGGAGCAACCTGACATTCGGCTACTCGCATTTCGTGACCGGTGACTTTATCCGCGGGCGGCAGCAGGCCGCCCTGGTTGAAAGTGCTGGCTACAGTAACTTTTTTTACACAGAGTTTGTGTTTGACTTCCTTCCGCACTGACCTGGCGGCCTGATGCTGTTGCCGGTCAATCGAGACTGCTGGGATTTGCTTGCTTGGCCCACGTTGCCGCTTGCCGCGCAAGACGCTCCATCGCGGCAAGATTTGCCGGCAGGCTGTTGGTGACGATGGCAAGAGCTAGATTCTCTTCGGGGATCACCCAGGCCAGGGCAAACCAGAAAGTATTACTGCCTTCATGGGACAGGACAGGCCCCCGTAGTCCCCGTTGACGACCAACGAACCAACCCAAGCCGTAATCTGTCCCGGCGCGGGGGGTGTGCAATATCTGAAAGTGCATTTGATCCAACAGGGAGTGGTCAGCATGGGCACCTCCAATACCTCGGCCAAGGTGGAGTCGAAGCGCACTTCGCCACGAGCCACCATGCGGGCGGCGACAACGGCAGTCATGGATTTTGTCAGTGAGCCCAGATGCCAGCGGTCTGTTTCCTTAATGAGAGTGGAATGATCAAGGCTGCGCTGGCCTGCCACCGCGATCCCCAGGGTTTCTGTCTGGTTGACGATCACCACCCCCAGTGCCGGCACCCGCAGGCTGCCTAGCCGAGCCTCCACCAATTCTTCCAGGCGTTGCGGGGGGGGTGGGTTGTAGGGAGCAGGCGCTGAGCCAGCAGGCCACCAGACAAAGGAGGGTGACTGACCCGGTCTGGAACGCCCTCGTGGCGGCATGCTGTTGAAATAGCCGGGCCAGGGTTTTCATGGGTAGTGTTCCCCTGCTTCAGGGGAGTTTTTGGGAAAGGTCTGATAAGCTGCGGTCATGAGGGTCACGATAATACCTTTGAAGCAATCATTAAAATTGATTTTTTGTTTAAGTTGGTGTTCCAGTACCATGTTTTTTATAAAAATATTTGATTTTCTTTTGTTCTGGGAGTATTTTTCCCTGCATCTGTTTTCGGAAAGCACTGTCATCACAACAAGCTCTTGATCCGGAGGGGGCAATGAACAAAGCAACGATGACACTTTTGGCCGTGGCCCTGCTGGGCCTCTCACCCCTGGCTGCATCCCAGAGCCTGCAAGGTTCCCGTGCCTCCATGCAGCGCCAACACCAGGAGGCTGTCAGTCAGGGTTATGGTTTCATGCAGACCTCACAGTCCGTGACCGCCGCTGTCAACAAGGGCGAACTGGTCAAGGTGATGCCAAACCGCTACTTCGTCTTGCACGATGTCTCATTCCCTTATGCCAAGCCCGAAGTCAAGATGTTCGTCGAGCGCCTGGCTGGCCAATACTTCGGTGCCTGCGGCGAGAAGCTCACGGTTACCAGCCTGACCCGCCCCATCAATCGTCAGCCCGCCAATGCCGCCAAGGACTCGGTTCATCCCACTGGCATGGCCATTGATCTGCGGGTACCTTCCAAGTCATCCTGCCGCTCCTGGCTCGAGCGTGTGCTGCTGTCGTTGGAGGCAGCAGAGGTCCTCGATGTGACCCTGGAGCGTTATCCTCCCCATTATCACGTGGCGGTGTTCCCACCAGCCTATTCTCGCTATGTGGCTTCTCTCGACAGTAGCAGCGAGCCCCAGGATTACGAGTATGTGGTCAGGAGTGGCGACAGTCTGTTCCTGATTGCCAAGCGAACCGGCAGCACCGTGGCCAAACTCAGGGCAGCCAACAGTCTGCGCAGTGATGTGTTGCAGATTGGGCAGAAGCTCTGGATTCCCGGCGATGTTCCGGTTTCCAATCCCACCGCCGCCATTGCCTCGGCTCCTGCCCAGTCTTCACCTTCACAGATGGAGGAAATGCAGGCGGCCGCAGTCGGTGAAATCACCCATCAGGTCCGCCGTGGCGAAACCCTTTGGCGCATTGCGCGCCGCTATGGCACCACTGCCGCCGCGCTCATCAACGACAATGAACTGGCTGGAGATCTGCTCCAGGTGGGGCAGGAGTTGAAGGTGAGAATGGAAGTGGGATCGCGCTGAGGGCTCAGTAGTTGTATTGCAACTGAATTCTCAGGGCATCCGCCTTGAAGCGCTCGTAGTCAGGGCGTCCCGCGCGGTTGCCAGTGACCAGGTTGTTGCGGTTCATGCGGTGATAGACCGCCGCGATTTCCACTTCCGGGGCAAGTTGCCATTCCAGTCCCCATTCCCAGTCGTTGACCTTGTTGGCAGGTGAGTTCAGCTCAGCCTTGTTGGCGCCGTCGAAGTACTGCCATTTCACGAATGGCAGTAGTACTCCCTTGCGGATATTGGTCATGTACATGGCCTGTACATAGCCACCATTGAGACTGCCCTGCACGATGGTGTCCGTATTCAGGTCCAGTTGCGGGGTGCGGCCCCAGTTCCACTCAGCTTGCAAGCCGAAGGGTTGGGGATACCACATGGCGGTCAGGCCGACCCTTTCATCCTCGTAGCCATTGCGATAGCGCGGATCGATGCTGGCGATGCGGGTGGTGTCGTCGGCGGCGCGGAAGGCGCCGATCGATGGCACATAACGGCCAGTGTAGGCCTGTATGCCAGCTTCGAAGAACTGGCCATTCTCCAGCTTGAAGGGATAGCTGAAGCGGGTGACAGTGTGCTTGTTGTCATTGCGGTCACCACGGTTGGCGCCCTGGCCATTGTAGAAGCCGAAGCCGAACATGCCGTAGTTGCCGCTGTGCTTGAGGCCCATGCGGGTGATTTCACTGAAGCGCTCCTGCACGTGGGGTGGCGTGTAGTAGTAGAACACGCCGAGGTCGCGCTCGTCCCGCACCGCGCTGTTGAGGGCGTCATTACGGTCCAGGGCCAGGCGGTTCTGGCTCGATTGCAGGTTCTCGAAGCCGTAGGGAACCTTGGATTGGCCCACCCGGAAACGGTGGACCCTGTCCTTGTCGATGAAAATGTCACCGTAAGCGTCGCGCATCTGCATCACGTTGCCGGTGGTACCTGCGGCACTGGCCAGGTCGGGTTGTATGTAAAAAGACAGATGGTCGCCGACATTGCCGAAGAACACCAGGCGGGCGCGGCGGATCAGGAAGTTCTTGTCGGCATCCGCCAGTGAGGTGTCATCACCCACGGAGCGGTCGGACCACAAGTTGATGCCCTGATCACCACCCAGCATGGAGGTATAGCGATTCTGGACGTAGCCACGCATCTGAAAGTTTTCGGTCCAGCTGGCCTGCACCGGCACGCCAACATTGCGGTCGAGGATGGCATCGATTTCGAGTTCGTTTTCCTCCAGTCGGCGTTCCAGTTCCGCCAGTTTCAGGGAGGCGATTTCTGCCTGATGCTCGGCCTTGCGGGCCCTGGCTTCAGCTTCTGCCACGGTGGCGCTGACCGTATCGGCTTCCACGGGGCGGAACACACCCATGGCGACCCGGTTAGGGCCGGGTTCCGCGAAGATCTGCTTGGTCTCGGTATCCATGTACAGTTCCAGATCATTGGCCATGGAGGGCGTGGCCCAGGTACTCAGTCCCAGCGCCAGGGTAAGGGCTTTGGTGTTGAACCAAGGTTTGTTCCGCATCTTCAAGGGCATCGCTCCAGTACCTTCAGCAAGTCTTTGCAGAGTCTTAACCCAGGTATTTGCCGTACTCTGGGCCTTTGCAGGCCAATGTTAAGAGGCAGCCTGCAACTGGCGCGCATCGTATGAAGATTTCATTAAAGATAAATAAACAGGAAGTTAAGTTTGTGTTGGATATTTGTTAAGAAAAGATTAAGAGGGTTCCGCTGAGCTCGTGGTATTGGGTTCATGAGCTCCAGAATATCCCTTGTGAGAGAAGCATGTGCCGACGCTGCGATAAAGTTGTTGCAACAACCAGCAAGGGAGCGTAACGGGGGAAAGCCAGAATCGGCAGATAGGATTCCGAGGTGCCATTATCGGCACCCCGGAATTCATCACCATCAGTTCATGGTGTAGTCAATGCCAAGCGAGTAGCGGCGGCCCAGTTCATCTCCCACCCTGACGGTGCCGGCGATCACCGGATCGCGGTCGAACAGGTTGTTGATGTTGAGCGAGGCGCGCCAACTGCCACCCTGGGCCTGACGATTCCATGACAATACCAGGTTGGTCAGGTTGACCGAGGGCACCCGGTTGCTGTCCACGTCCACGCCTTGCACCCATTGCGTGTTGCGCAGGGAAGATTGGTTCCAGATTTGTTGCAGGCTGACCCCATAATCACCGGCTGTGTAGTTGGCCATGCCGGTCAGGGTCCCCTTGGGACGCAGGAAGCCGCCCGCCATCTCGATCTTGTTTCCTCCCAGTGGGGTGCTGGAGTTTTCATCCATGTAGCCGCCGATAAACCTGAGGCTCAGGTTTTCCGACTGTCCCTGGAAGAAATTGGTCTCGGTGCGGTAGGCCATTTCCAGGTCATAACCGCTGACCTTGGCGGCGTTGATGTTGACGAAGGAAGCCCTGATCAGGTTGATGTAGCCATCGGCAGCAAATTCGATACGGTTGCAGAGCGCACCGGCTTGGAAACACTGGTCGACAATGTTCTGCTCAGATAATGTGCCGATTGCTTCAGACAGATCTACGATATAGCGGTCCGCTGAAATACTAAAGCCGGGCAGAGCAGTTGGCTGGAATACAAAACCAATGACCTTTGTCCTGGCTTCTTCTGCCCTGAGATCCGGGTTACCGCCAGTCTGGTTGAAGGTGGTGTAGGTCTCCATGTTGTTCCAGGGGTCAACGATGTTTGTGCCACGCCCTTGTTGCACGAAGAGTTCTTCAAAGGAGCCTTCGCGGATGTCATGGGAAAGGGTGCCGCGCAAGCGCAGTCCTTCAGTGGCCTGAAAGCTCAGTCCGGCCTTCCAGACAGCGAAATTTCCCGCCCTGGAGTAATTTGCCCAGCGTCCTGCCACATTTAGATTCAGCTCCTGTGGCCCGCTTGCCGCTTGGTAAAGAGGCACATTGGTTTCGGCAAACAGCTCCTGGACGTTAAAGCCACCCCTGAAAGTCGGCTGTGCCGAGAAGCGGTGGAGGTTGGTGGCAGAGCCTGCGATGGGAGGTGCAATGCCCCTGATGGCAACAGTACCGTCTGGCAGTGTCACGTTATAGATTGGGCCAAGGGCATCAATAGCCGTATCCACTATGCGCTGGCTGATCCGCTCTTCACGATAGGTGGCCCCGAAGGCGCCTACGATGGGACCAGGGCCCCATCCCTCCCAGAGGGTGCCAGTGGCGATGATTTCTCCAAAATGCTGTTCTTGCCTGGAGATGCCGGTTTTGTTGCGGCCGGGGAAAATATAGTCGAGAGCAGCCTGGGATTGCAGGCCATTGCCGAACATGTTGACCGGCACACAATTACTGATGGTGCCATCAATACTGTCCACGGCAATGGGATAGTCAATGGGTGTGGGCACTGCAGGATTGATGTCGAGACTGTCGGTGCGGAACACGCTGGTATTGGCCCTGGCCCATTGATGGAGTTCTTGCTCCAGACTGCGTCCCTGCCGCGCCAATTCGCGTTGAACGTGCTGAATGCGGCAAATGGTGTTGCCTGGGTTATCGGGATCATCGATGGCGTCCATGGCCAGGTAGAAGCGGTCAAGCCGTTCCCAATTGCGGTTGACATTGTGCTTTTGGGCCTGACCAAATTGCCAGGAGCCTCTCAGATTCCAGTCTCCCCGCAGTGACATGTCGAAGCCGCCGGTAAAGGAGCCCATGCGGTTGACGATCACCGGCTGTTCCATGGTGCCCCAGGGTACATCCAGATAACCATGCTGGTCCATACGGAAGGACTGGCGGTTCTCGGCAACCATCTGCTGCCGCACGGCCTCAGGCAGGAAGGGGTTGTCACGGTATACGGTCATGAAGGCCAGGCCGGCATGGCCCAGGCCGGTACCGGAGGCGCCGGAAGAACTGGGCACAACGGTATTCCTGGTACGTCCGTAGAGTGCGTTCCACCACAGGGTGGTATCGTCGGAAAGCTTGAAGTCACCCCCAAAGAAGGCGGTCTGCTGTTGCACGCCAACCCGCTCGAAACTCTGTGGGTGGCCTCGACGCCAGAGATCATACTGAGGGTCGTTGGGCCCCCCCAACTGGCTGTTGAGTGTGCCGGGCTGTCCTGGTACCGAAGCGAAGGCAGTGTTTTCATAGGGCACAATGGCAGTGCCATCTTCGGTAAAGTGATGGCGGTGCAGGGCTGATCCTGCTTGCAGGATCAAGCCGGTGGGCGAAAAATTGGTGTTGTAGACCCAATCCCTGGTAAGGCGCTGGGGAATGCCAGCGGGGGCGCCGGGAAACCAGTCAGGATTGAGTACGTAGCCCTGGCTGCGGTCCCACGTGGCGGCGTAGGGATTGTTGCCGTCACCCCGGCGGTATTCATTGTTGTTGCGGAATTCCAGAGAGCCGAACAGATGCAGTCTCTCGCCGAAATCAGAACCGTAGGCAATGGAACCACGGTTGTTGTGGCCGTCACCGAATTCATTCATACCGCCCCTTGCCATGACTTTCATGCCAGTGAAGGTGCGGTCAAGAATGAAGTTGGTGACCCCGGCCAGGGCGTCCGCGCCATAGGCGGCAGAGGCACCACCAGTCACCACATCAACACGACGGATCAGGGCGGTTGGTAAGTAGTCGACACTGACTGAGCTGCGGCGGTCCGATGGCACCACGCGGGAACCATCCAACAGCACCAGGGTACGCTCGCCTCCCATGCCCCTCATATTCAGTTGGCTCTGTCCCACATCGGCTGACACGCGGTTGGCGATGTTGTCGGAGCTGACGTTGCCAAAGAACTGAGGCAGGTTCTCGAGCTGTTCGGCGAAACTGAGGCCGGGCTCGAACATGTTCAGCTCTTCCTGGTTGAGGGAGGTGACAGGGACGGGGGAGCTCATGTTGACATCCCTGATGCGGGAGCCGGTAACAGCAATCTCATCAATGGAGTTCTGGCCCGGTGCCACCTGAGCTTGGATACCGCTCGACAGGATCAACATGGCTGCCGAGGATGCCGTCAGCAGCACCCTGTGAGGAAGAAGACCATGCTTGACTGCTCGGGCTAAGGATCTGCTTGGGAAGTTTTTCATCTTGTACCCCTTGTTATGATTATTGTGGAGCCGGGAAATCAATGCTTCTTGGTGAGTTGCTGGTAGATGCCAAGCGCATTACCGGAAATATAATGTTGACTGCGGTGGTGTTACAGCAGAAATGGATGCCAATAGGCACCTTTGTATGCGGGACAAACAATGACCTGTCCTCATCAGCCCCCCTAAAGCTTACAAGGCAATCACAGTTGGAATAGCAGATGTCCCATGTTGATTTGTTTGGCACTTTTTTATTGGGACGCAGGGATTGTCCGCATAGATCGGAAACTTGTCAACCGTGCGTTCAATAGGTTTGGGCGGAATGCGGCATCCATGCCGTATCCAGTGTGAATCAGCCTGATTTTGAGGTCAGTTCCAATGCGGCGTTCAGCAGCACATTGCAACCTTTTTCCACGTCGTGCCAGTGGCTCCACTCATCGGGAGCATGGCTGATGCCGCCTACGCTGGGGATGAAGATCAGGCCGGTGGGGGTGATATCACTGAAGAATTGGGCGTCATGGCCAGCGCCGCTGGGCATCAGCATGGTTTTGTAGCCCAGATTGTGGGAGTGACGCTCCAGCAGGGCGATCATGTCGGGATGACAAGGCTGTGGCGATAGCCAGCTCATTTCCTCATACTCGAACATCAATTTGTGCTTGCGGGCAATGGCCGACAACACCTTGCGGCAGGCGCTGGCCAGATTGTGCATCACCTCTTCCGACATGTCCCGTCCCACCAGAGTGAACTCCGCCTGGCCGGGTACGGTGTGGGCAAAGCCTGGCTTCAGTTCCACGCTGCCAATGGTGAGTCGGCTCTTGTCAGTGCCTTCCTCATCGATGATGCGAGCAATCTCATGGGCGAAATCCGCCACGCCCATGAAGGCATCGCTGCGCAGGTTCATGGGAGCGGTGCCGGCATGATCGGCCTTGCCGATGAATTTGATCAACCATTTGAAAACGCCGGAAATTCCTTCCACCACGCCGATGGTGTGATGGGCCTGTTCCAGCACCGGGCCCTGCTCGATGTGAAGCTCCAGGAAGCCCACCAATTGCTCGGGATCGCGGGCGGCTTCCATGGCCAGGTGGTAGGGCAGGTTGCAACTGGCCATGGCGTCGCGCAGCAGCAGTCCGGTGTGGTCATGGGCGCGTTCCAGCCAATCCAGGGTGAGGTGACCGCTCAGGGCCTGGGCGCCCAGCATGCCGCCGAAACGGCCCTCTTCCTCGCTGGTGCCGATGACTTCGATGGCATGACGCAGGGGGATGTGGTTTTCCTGAATCACCCGCAGACATTCCATGCCGGCCACGACTCCGAGCACGCCATCAAACAGACCACCGGCCGGCACTGAGTCCAGGTGAGAGGCGATGATGAGGGTTTCTTGATCCTCTTCTCCAAGACGGCCGATGACATTGCCGGCACCATCCATCCAGTTTTTCAGGCCCATGGCAGTGAATTGCTGCTGTACCCAGGCACGGGCCTTCATATCCTCGGCCGTGAAGCCCTGGCGGTAGATGCCCTGGTCCTTGGGGTTGTAGCCGAAGCGGCCCAGGGTATAGATGTCCTGCTTCACTCTCTCCAGGTTGATGCTCACGCTCATGTTGCGACTCCTGTTGCTGCCTTATGCCACCCAGCCCAGTTCCTGGGCCTTGCGTGCGGCAAGTGTGGGAATGTCACCCTCGATGAAATGTTGATGCAGTATCTGCACACCCAGCAGGTGATTGATGATGGCGTCCATCTGCACCTTTTGCGAGCCACTGGTGTTGGGCTGATCATGACGCTCGAACAGGGACTTGACCCCTTGTTCGGACAGCAGCCCACTGTTGGCAATGGCGTCCTTGCTCAGGTATTGATCGGCAAGTTGTTGCATTTGCTGCCATTTGCGCTCGTCGGTGTGGGCAGGGGGCGCCATGAAGGCGAACTTTTCGCGCTTGTAGAGCACTTCCGGCAGAATGCCTTTCATGGCCTCGCGCAGCACGTATT
>JBJHAY010000022.1:2595-18735 GCA_050485205.1 Gammaproteobacteria bacterium | reverse complement strand
GGCAGGACCAGATCACGGTGATATGCCGCATCGACACGCTGGATGAGTTGGACTACTACCGCAATGGTGGCATCCTGCACTACGTGCTGAGAAACCTAAGCCGTTGACGATCTGAAGCAACTGCCTGTAGGAGCCTGCCCTGCAGGCGACCCAATAGATAAGGCCTGGACGGAGCCAGATTCCGGGCTCCGTCATGTCGCCTGCAGGGCAGCCTCCTACGGGAGGTTGACAGCCCACCCCTGGCGGAGTAGAACTGACCCCCACGCCAGAAAATCAGAAGAGGGGTACACCCATGCGCCAGGTTCTCTTTGTCTGCTCGTTGCTGCTTACCGCCCTTGCCCTGCCAGCCCAGGCGCAGTCGCCCACCATCGCCGAACCCTTCAAGGTGGGCACCTTCCTCATCGACGAAAAGCCCACCGTGGCCATGGTGCTGCGGGACAGTCTGGTGGTGGACATTGCCCGCGCCAACGCCGCCCTGGAACTGAATCCGGCCTACCCGGCGCTTCCCATGCCCGCCGACATGCTGGGCCTGATCGAGCGCTATGAATACGGCCTCAAGCGCCGCCTCTATGAACTGGTCAACGACCTGGCCGCCCGCGATGCCATTGCCGGGGCCGCGCGTCCCTCCTATGTACATGATCTCGCCGATGTCCGCACCCTGCCGCCGATTCTCTATCCCAGCAAGATTCTGAACGCAGCGGTCAATTTCTATTCCCACGTCAATGAAAGTGGGACAGCGGAGGAAATCGCCGCCGCCCGCCGCGCCCGTGTCGAGAATCGCGGTGTGCCCTACCTGTTTCTGAAACCGGGGCGCGGCGCAGTGATCGGCGATGGTGAGGCTGTGAGCTTGCCCTACGGTCGCACCAACATCGACTGGGAAGTGGAACTGGGCACGGTGATTGGTTCCACCGCCAAGTATGTGTCCGCCGACAATGCCCAGGATTACATTTTCGGTTACACCGTCACTCTCGACATCTCCGACCGGGGTGGTCGTCCACCTGGCGGCTTCCAGGGTGTGGACTGGTTCGTCGGCAAGGGCCACGACACCTTTGCTCCCATGGGGCCCTGGATCGTGCCCAAGGAATTCTACGGTGACCCCATGCAAAAGCTGCGTCAGACCCTCAGCGTCGATGGTCAGCAGATGCAGGAAGGCACCGCTGGCGACATGATTCATTCGCTCTATGAACTGATTGAATATGCCTCTTCCATCATTACCCTCTACCCCGGTGACGTCATCAACAACGGCACTTCAGGGGGAGTGGGCATGGGCACGGCGGTGCGGGGAGAACAGCGCTTTCTGCGCGATGGCGAAGTGATCGAGGCCAGTATCGACGATATCGGCACCTTGCGCTTGCCAGTGGTGGCGGAACCGGCAAGACCCGCCGGCACCGGAGCCCAGTTGCCAGCGGTGCCCTAAGTCGTTCTTTTTGTTTTATAGGAGGGATGCGCATTATTTTGTTTCTTATTATTTACAAAAAATAAAAAGTGAATAAAATAAGAAACAAATGCCAGCCAGAGCCCCCTACACCAATCCTGCCCTTGACGCCAACCTGCAGCTGTTGGGAACACGCTTGCGGGAGCGCCGCAAGCAGCTCGGGATCAGCGCCACAGTGGCGGCTGAAGCAGCGGGCATGTCGCGTGTAACCTGGCATCGCATTGAGCAAGGGAATCCATCGGTCACCATGGGCGCCTGGATGAGTGCGGCAAGCGTGCTGGGACTGGAGCTGCAGGTGCTGCAAGCGGCTACCGCTCACTCGCCGGCAGCTGACGATCACATTCCACTTTGTATCGTATTGGCCAATTATCCCCAACTGCAGCGCTTGGCGTGGCATGTGCAGGGCCCGGATGCATTTACGCTGACACCTCGTGAAGCTCTCGACATTTACGAGCGCAATTCGCGGCATCTCGACCTTGCCACCATGGATGCCGGGGAGCAGCGCTTGCTGGCCAATCTGCGCCAGGTGCTGGGAGGGACAGTTGATGGATTTTGAGCGAAAGCACCATCGTGCGATTGCATCAGTACTCTATGCGTTGGATGGCTCTCTGCTGCGCAATTGCCATTGTCTCTTTGGGGGTGGCACGGCAATAGCGTTGCGCTTCGGTGAATATCGTGAATCGGTGGACATAGATTTTCTGGTATCCGACCTGGCCGGCTATCGCCAGTTGCGCAGTTTGCTCACGGCAGCACAAGGCATCAGCGGCTTGCTGCACGACCGCGCTCCCCCGCTGCGGCAGGTCACAGAGCTGCGTGCCGATCAATATGGCTTGCGCACGCAACTCGGTGTTGCTGACGTGCTGATCAAGTTCGAAGTGGTATTCGAAGCGCGCATTTCATTGCAGGAGCCTGGGTCGGCGGATGTTGTCTGCAACGTTGCTACCCTGACGCTGGTGGACATGGTGGCAAGCAAGCTGCTGGCCAATGCCGACCGCTGGGCGGATTCCGGGGTGTTCAGTCGCGACGTCATCGATCTGGCCATGATCGATGCGGAGCCGGCGGTGCTGCATGCAGGTTTGGAAAAAGCGGCTGCAGCCTATGGCGATGCAGTGTACAAGGATCTAGAACGCGCGTTGGAAAGGTTGCTCTCGCGGTCGGATTGGCTTGATCGCTGTATGCTGGCAATGAGCATCAGCGTGCCCAAGGCACTGCTGTGGAAACGACTGCGGAGGCTACGCAGTCGTTTGGCGGCGCAAGCATCCACAAGCCCGTCGTTCAACAACTGAACAATGCACCTCAGCCGTCGGCACCGCCGTGTATGTTGGCCATGCCAGCAAGGCTGTTGCAACATGAGGTCAAGGCATCAATTCCGGCACGCAGTCATAGGACTGGATTTCCAAGTCGGAACGCACCAGGCGCTGACTGCCCGAGAAGGCCTCGGTGAAGTAGGCCGGATCGTCCGCGGTCCATTCCAGCACCAGATCACCGCTTGCCGGGTCCACCGTCAAAGTTTCGGTGAAGGTCAACTGATCGGAATGCAGAACCCCGGTGGATTCCTGGCCGGCGAAGTTCTCGACAAATTGGTTCAGAACGCCAGTGGTGAAGTTGCGCGAGGTGATCACCAGCGCGCCATCGACCCACTCACCGCGCGAGTGACCCAATATTGCGGGGGGCTGGGTGCTGTCGTCATAGGGGGGCATGTCGATGAGGCGGCGCACGTCCATCCATTCGTGACGGATCAGGATGTCACCACCTTCCTGGCTGATCAGGGTTGGCTGGGTGGGCATGCCCCAGGCCCGCACCTGACTGACCGGACTGCAGTGCTGGGTGGGATCATCGCGGATCGGGTCGTAGGCAGCGTGGGCGGCCTGGCCCGCAGCTGTCAGTGGCACGTCGAAGTTGCGCCGCACGGTCTGGGCGACAGCGACGAAGTCCTTGCGTACCCAGGTCCCGAAGATGCTGCTGGTGTCGGCATCGCGGTCAGTCCTGGCCACCTGTTCCCCAGTCAGGAAGCCCAGTTCGATCCGGCGCCCATCTTCCAGGAAGCCGACATCGAAGTAACAACCCTGGCTATCGCGGCGATGGGGGAAACCTTCGATGCGAATCGGAGTCCCTGGGCTGAGGGTCTCGGCGGTCACCTCCATGCGGCGCAGGATCGTACTGCCGTGCATTTCACAATGCCAACTCTGCTGTGTGCCATCGGCGGCGGTGACCGCCACATGCAGGGTGGAATGGGGATTGCGCAGATCAAGTCTCTCCACATGGCCTTCCAGCACCAGCGGCTGACTCAAATCGAAATGGGCGGTGACGCCGTGATGGGAGAAGGCCGCATCGCTGCTGAACAGGGCTGTCAGCATGGCGGCCGACAACATGGAAACAGGGTATTTCATTGATGACTCCGGATACTCGCAGGCGCTGACATTGCCCGCGGTGTAAAGGCAGGTGGCCGCGAAAAACCAATGCGGCGCACCCTTACAAAGCTCGCATTATAATTGCAAGCCGTGCCTCGGGCCACCGCCTCAACCGAAGACAGGCCGCCAGTCTGGGCATTTGGCGTTGTTTGCCCACTCGCGGCATAATGGAGCCTTCGCCACGCCGCAGGTGTGGCATTCCTCCGGCAAGAGAGTCATTGCATGAAAGGACACCGTTATCGCCTGAACCTGGAGTATCTCGCCGATGCGAAGGGCAACCCTGAATCCCGACCGCCGCTGCAGGTGGAATTCAGCAATCATGACGATCTATATGCCATCGTCGAGCGCATCAAGGCCAAGGGCCTGTTCGAACCCGACGAGGCCACCAGCTTTGCCATCGGCCTGAAAATGTTCCGCGAGGTGATGCTGCGTCATCGCGGCAGCGAGGTGTTTCGCGAGTTGGACCCGCACATGAGTGCCTTCATGAAGTCACTCAAGCAGTTGTAACGATCTGCACAGCGTAATCAGCCCGCTGGAGGCTCATGGAGATTGCCTTTCCTTGAAAAAAGGAATCAACACCATCCCCGCCACAAAGCCCCCCACATGGGCCAGCCAGGCCACCCCGCCGCCTTCGTTGCCGGCTTCGGCCATGGAGTTGAGCAGTTGCAGCAGAAACCAGAACAGCAGCAGCCAGCCGGCGCGGATGCGGGCGGTGTAGAGGAAGATGATGACCGGGATCAGCACCAGGATACGGGCCCTGGGATGCAGCAGCAGGTAGGCGCCCAGTACCCCGGAAACGGCACCACTGGCGCCGATCATGGGCACGGTGGAAGCCGGCTCCGGCAATACCTGGGTAAAGGCCGCCACCAGTCCGCACAGCAGGTAAAAGACGATGAAGCGGCCATGGCCCATGCTGTCTTCCACATTGTTGCCGAACACCCACAGGTAGAGCATGTTGCCGATCAGGTGCATCCAGCCGCCATGCAGGAACATGGAGGTGAAGAGGGTGGCCCAGGCCGGCACCAGGGCTGGCTCCACCAGAGGGGCTTGCAGGCCGAACAGCACGGCCGGGGTCAGGCCCAGGGCGTAGGCAGTGATTTCCATGTCAGCGCCGAAGCTCAGTTGCCAGAAAAACACTGCCACGCAGGCAATGATGAAGCTCACCGTCATGAAGGGAACGCGGCGGGTGGGATTGTCGTCGTGGAGGGGGATCATCTAAGGGTTGGTAATCCTATGGCTGGGATGTCAAATGTGAGGTGGGCTGTTTCAACAAGGCCTTAAAACCGCCACCAGGCCCTTGTCCGGAAAAACCAGGTGGCCAAGGCTACAATCACTATGGATACAGTAACAGGGGGCTGTGTGTAATAGGGGGTCATTTCTGTAAAGCCCAGCATCTCAAACACGCTATCCAAGGGAGTCACCAGCTTCAGGGTAAACAATATTCCGAGTCCCGTTGCAAGAGCCAGGCTGATATGCCGTGAGAAGCCGCTTTTGTGCCTTTGCGGTGGCAGTCTGGACATGACCGACCGACTGAAGCCCTCATCAGGGATGGTGGCACTCATCTTCCGCAGTTCATCGTCCAGCCATTGATCAATATCTTTCATAGCCTGTCACGCCTGTTTTAAATGTTTTTTCAAGGTTTCCCGCCCTCTCAGCAAATCTGATTTTACCGTGCCAAGGGGAAGAGCCAGTATCTCAGAGATTTCATGATGGCTGAAACCTTGCTGATAATGCAGGTCGAATATAGCCTGTTGTCGAAAAGGCAGTTGTGCCAGGGCCTTGGCAATATCAATGGATTCATTCAGTCTCAGGTCTTGCCCGGCTTCATCGAAATTTTCCGGCGTATACTCCTCTTCCATCAGTTTTTTGCGGCGTTGGTGACTAATGAAAGTGTTGTAGGCAATCCGGTAGAGCCATGTTGAGAACTTCGCTTTACCTTTAAAGCTGGCAATGGATTGATACACCTTGATGAAGGTTTCCTGCGCCAGTTCATCGGCCAACGCTACATCATTGTGAGTCAGTTTGCGCAGCAGCTTGCGTAAACGAGATTGATGGCGGAGGACGAGCAATTCAAATGCCCTCCGGTCGTCTTCGGCGACTACCCTCGCGACCAGCAAAGCGTCCTGATCAGCCATTGGACCGGGGAGGCCTGGCCGACAGTTCCTGCTTCGGCCTGGATAATACGAAAGCATTGAAAAATGAGCCGGCGGCCAGCAGCAGGAAAATCAGGCTCCAGGCCGCCATCCGTATTTCCCCGGTGTAAATCACCAGAGCCATGGCAATGCCGACCCCCCAACTCAACATCCAGATTCCTCGGCGAATATCTTCATGTCTGCGAATTGCTTCGGCTTGGGCTGGTGTCGGCGGCAACAGCTCGGCAGGGATTTCCCTGTCGGCACTGATGAATGCGGAAAGCAGTTCATGGCGTTTTTTTTCCGTCCTGTAGGCAGCGTACAGGTTCATGGCGATGATGCAGAGCACAAAGATCATGCCCGCTATTGGAAAAAAATAATCACTGAGAGCATCGCTGCCAGAGCCGCTTTCCTGAGCTGACACCGTAGACGACAGCAATGTCAGCACCAGGGTTTCAGCTCGAATATTGCACCAGTATTTTGTCGTGCGGGGCCTGGGCTGGGGCGGCCGTTGCAGGAGGACTGGTGCAATATTCGGGTTGGTACCGTTCATGCGGCTCACTGGCGTTTTCATGCTTATTCCCCGGATTGGCCTTGAATCAAATAAAGGGTCTAAATAAAAGGTCTGACCAATGAGTTCAATAACACCAGCAGGTGCTCATTGAACGCCAATGTACTGTGTCCCGCGCCCGGAATCACGGCGCAGGCCTTGGCCGGGGCGGTGAGTTCCCGGCAAAACTCCATGGCCAGGACAGTGGGCGTGTTGATGTCATTTTCTCCCTGGAAGATGAAGACAGGGACACTGAATGACGTACCAAGGTCCGATGCTTCCCATTTCTGGACTTGCCGGAAACTTGCTTCGGTAATTTGCAT
This sequence comes from Gammaproteobacteria bacterium, assembly GCA_050485205.1. Taxonomy (GTDB): domain Bacteria; phylum Pseudomonadota; class Gammaproteobacteria; order Pseudomonadales; family Pseudohongiellaceae; genus JAVVEZ01. The sequence continues at coordinate 11,884 of JBJHAY010000022.1, read as the reverse complement.
GAACACACCCACCCCGTCAATTTCAGGCAGATTGTCTGGAATATAGCTTGCACCGGCAGGGGGTGGAGCCGTGATCGCTTTTATGAACGCCCGGCTTTTTTCCACTTCGATGGGCGTTCCAGGCAAACCGGGTGGATTGGTGTACTGTTGCCTGACGATGTAATCCTCCAGGCTGTCATAGGGAGGTGGGCCGGCTTGGGTCAATGCGGCAACGGCGGCCTCATCCCCTCTCGCAGTGGCGGCCTGCAAGGCAAGTTCATATCCCAGCAGGCGGCCCGAGGGGCCACTGACATGCTGGGCCGTGCCCACGTAGGCGGAAAAATATTCAGGTTTTTCGTGGACCATTTCCAGACTCACGAGACTTCCCCAGGAAATGCCCATCAAGAGAACTTTGTCCTTATGCAGGCGCTCGCGAATGTATTCAGTGACGGCCAGACCATCTTGCACGAAACGTCTGATGCTCAGATCCCCGGTATCTTTATCCAGATTATGGGCGCTTGTGGTGCCAGTGCCTGGCTGATCCCATTGCACGATAGTGTAATAGTGCTCCCATTCCTCGAACACTGGTGCCCACGCCGACATGCCGGCGCCGCCTGGACCACCATGAATCCACAAAAAAACCGGATTTTCCAGGCTTCGGCCGCGAATCGTGATCCATTGTTCATATCCGTTGATGTTCACAAAACTCCCTTCGTCGATGGCAAGGACGTCAGCCGGGTTTCCGGAAGATTCCGTGTTGGCTTCTTCCATGGGAGCCGCTAAGGCAACCTGGTTGATCATCCAGACCAGGATGATCAGTAGTCCTTCATATCTCAAATGCTTATGAACTTTCATATTTTTCTCCACAAACCCGTTATTGTTTACAGGGGGCAGGCCATCCCGAGACCAACTGCTTGATTACAATAGTTATGAAATTGGACGCGCCTGGCCTGGCAATTGGATGCATGCAAGTTGTCAGGAAAGCTGGTCAAGGTGTGAAGCGCAGTGACCACACAGGGATAGCGAATCACCTATCGGCTGTATTCAGCCGCCGGCAGGAAGATCATAGGGGGTAATGCTGTGACTGAGGAGTCAGCGGCCCATGAGGTTGTGCATAGTGTCCAGGCACATGCCGTAGTAAGCGGCACCAAAAAGATTCAAATGATTCAACTCATGATAGAGCCGGTACAGCATGATGCGTCGCTCATGCCCCTCGGCGAAGGGCCACACTTCCTGGTAGGCCGCCTCGCAGCGCGGCCCGAACCCCCCGAAGAGACGCATCATGGCGATCTCGGCCTCGCGCTGGCCATAGTAGCTGGCAGGGTCGAAGATCACCGGCTCTCCATGTTCATCGGCGGCCGCATTGCCGGACCAGAGGTCGCCATGCAGCAGCACAGGGGGATCGTCACAGCCGTGGAGGATTTCTTCCAGGCGTTCCATAAGTGCCGCCCCAAGGCTCAGCAGCGGGTCATCACCACGGGTCTTGCGGGAGAACAGTGCCAGTTGCGAACCCAGGCGCTTTTCCCGCCAGAAGCAGGTCCAGTCCCGTGACCAACCGTTGGCTTGGGGTGTGGTGCCGAGAAAATTATCGTGCTCAAAGCCGAAGAGGTGATGGCGGGTGGCCAGGTGCAGTTGCGCCAGTTGGCGGCCCAGGCGTTCATTCCAGTCCGGGGCGGGGGTGCCGGGGGTGAAGGCTTCCAGTACCAGAAAATCATCGCCACAGACCACTGGCCGAGGCACCTTGATAATCCCGGACGCAGCAAGCAATTCCAGGGCATGACGCTCCAAATGGAAGTAATCAGGTGAGGGGGGCTTGGCCTGTGATTTAACGAAGTAGCGACGGCCATCGTCCAGGGTAAGGATAAAGCTGGCGTTGATGCAGCCACCCCCAAGAGGCTCGATGGTACGGATGGGGGAATCGGTACCGGTAGCACTGGCGAGGCTTTTGCGTATGGTTTCCCTGTTGAACATGTCAGCCTCGATGTGCGGAAATGCTTCTCAGTGAAGGACGGATTGCGTCCCTTGTTTTCAGGTCAATGCAAGCTGAGGGCATTATCGCGTAACATTGGCAAAACGTCTGAAATGGGGGAAACACCATGCGATACATTCCGGTCCTGCTGAGTCTGGTCCTGCTCGCTGCCTGCGGCGGCGAACCCGTCACACCTGTCACCGATCCGGCACGCCCCAACATCCTGCTCATTGTCGCCGATGATTTGGGCTATGCCGACCTGGGTTACTTCGGCAGCGAGATCCCCACCCCCAACCTGGATATGCTGGCCGCCAACAGCCTGGTGCTCACCGAATTCTATGCCGCCATGGCCTGTTCTCCCACCCGCTCCATGTTGTTTTCCGGCACCGACAGCCATCTGGCCGGTCTCGGCGTGATGAATCCGCCCACCCGGCCGGATCAGCAGGGCCAGCCCGGTTACGAGTCCTACCTCAACTTTCGCGTCGCCAGCCTCGCCGACCTGCTCACCGATGCCGGTTACAATACCTACATGACCGGCAAGTGGCACCTGGGCATGACCGAGGATACCAGCCCCGCCGCCCGTGGTTTCAAGCGTTCCTTCGCCCTGCTGGAAGGTGGCGCCGCCCATCTTGGGGGCCTGTCCATGCGCGGTCCCTGGACCCTGGCCCCCTACCGGGATGGCTTCGAGGAAGTGACCGTGGCGGAGGATTTCTATTCCACCCGTGATTACACCCGGCGCATGCGCGACTACATCGAAGCGGATCGCGATGACGGCCGGCCCTTCTTTGCCTATCTGGCCTACACCGCGCCCCACTGGCCGCTGCAGGCGCCGGACGAGTCGATTGACCGCTTTGCCGGCTGGTACGACGAAGGTTACGAGGCCCTGGCTCGTGCCCGCCATGCCCGCCTGGAAGCCCTAGGTCGCCTGCCGGAGGGTGCCGAAGCCATGCCCTCATCCTACTTCGATCCACCCTGGGACTCTCTCAGTGATGAGGAAAGGCGCATCGAAGCCCGCAAGATGGAGATCTATGCCGCCATGGTCAGCGACATGGACCAGTACGTGGGGGAAATACTCGACTACCTGAAGAGCATAGGCGAATTCGACAACACCCTGATCATGTTCATGGCCGATAATGGACCGGAATACGGCCGCCGTGATCTGGAGGGCGCGTTCGGGGAATGGGCCACGTCCTGTTGTGACAACAGCTATGACAACATGGGCCGCATCAACTCCTATGTGGCCTATGGCCCCAACTGGGCCAGTGCCAGCGCCACCCCCTATTATCGCCACAAGGGTACTGGCTACGAGGGCGGCATCCGGGTACCGGCCTTCATTCACTATCCGGTCATGGTGGCGGACGGCGTCAGCAGTCCCGCCTTCACTACGGTGATGGACCTGATGCCCACCTTTCTGGCCCTGGCGGGCACCGAGCATCCCGGTACTTCCTATCGTGGCCAGGCAGTGTTGCCGCCCAAGGGCAACTCCCTGATTCCCCTGCTGACCAGCCGGGCAACGGCGGTGCATGCCCCCGACACCTATGTGGGCTGGGAGCTCAATGGCCACCGCAGCGTGCGTCAGGGCGACTGGAAGATCGTGTGGGATGCGACCCTGGGCCTCCAGGCCCAGTGGGAACTCTACAATCTTGCCGAGGACCCCGCCGAGCAGCACAACCTGGCGGCAGGCAACCCGGAAAAGCTGAGCGAGATGATGCGTTTGTGGGACAGGTATGAGGCGGAGAATGGGGTCATTTACTGAGTTGTCCTTTGACAGTCAGCAAATAGACCGCTAGCCCGGATATTGCTCCAGCAGGTTAGCAGGTTAATAGTATTCCTCAAGGTACTCTATGGATGCTGCCTCGTCCTTCAAGGGCGTGACCTTGTCGGGATCGAAGCGGATCATCAGGTAGTTGATGTGATCATCGATCCTGGTGAACCAATGTCCCGTGCCGGCGGGAATCACCACCACGTCGCCGGCCTTGATCTCATAGGCCACGCCATCCCGGATGTCCGAGCCGTTGTGGCCGGGGCCGTTGAATTCCACCACGGTGCGCAGGTCGGCGGGACGGCGTTGCCGGTCGACGATGTCCGGGCCGAGTACCAGGGTGGCGGAGCCCGAGATCACGTGATAGATCTCGCTCACCAGATCATGCTCCGCCACGGAACTGGGATTGGGGGCGTCGAGCCTGCCCCGGTAGACGAGCCCGATGCCCACATTGGCCTTGCCGATATCCACATCCCGCACCTGCTGGTCGGTGAGCCCCTCGGCCATGGCCTTTCTGGTATAGGCCTCGATTTCCTCCAGGGGGATGTAGTAGCCAGGGCACATGTTGCAGCTGGGCTGGGGGTCGGTGGGGTTGATATTCTGCTGCTGGGCCCAGATCACGCCAGCGAGACCAAGAGCCAGAAAAAATCCGGTCAAAAACGTTTTCATGTCTGCCTCCAGTGGGGTCAACGTGGCCAGGGTACTCCCTGCCTTGCGGCAGTCACAGGTGCCAGACCCCGGTTGATAAAGCGTTGCACCCGAGCCCCGGTATAGGTCTCGGCGGTGTAGAGATTGCCCTGGGAATCGGTATCCAGATTGTGCACGCCGAAGAACTGGCCGGGCTGGCGGCCGCCGTCGCCGAATTCGGTCAGCACTTCAAGGGTGTCCCGCCGCAGGATGCGGACCTTTTCGTTGACGCCATCGGCCACGTAGAGAAAACGCTGGTCGGGATCCCGCGACAGTGTCATGTCCCACACGGAGCCCGAGCGCAGGGTATGCGGGTCCAGAAAGACTTCCCTGATGAAGGTGCCGTCGTTTTGGAACACCTGGATGCGATCATTGACCCGGTCACAGACATAGACCAGGCCATCCGCCGCCACGGTGAGGCAGTGCACGGTGTCGAAATGGGCGGAGGGAGAGGCGGCAGGGTCATAGGGCGGGACTGCAACATCATCCGGCACATTGCCATAGGCGCCCCAGTGGCGCCGGTACTCGCCGCTGTCGGCATCCACCACGATGACGCGGCGGTTGCCATAGCCATCCGCGATATAGGCCTCGTTGGCGCGCGGTTCCACCACGATCTTGGCCGGGCGCCAGAAGTTTTCCAGGTCATTGCTGCCCTGACGCACCCCGGCAGTACCCAACTGCATCAGCAACTCGCCCTGGCGGGTGAACTTGAGGATGTGGGTGTCGTCATTGCCGTTGGCACCGATCCAGACGTTGCCCTGGTGGTCCACGGTAATGCCGTGATTGCTCTGGGGCCAGTCATAACCTTCGCCAGGCCCGCCCCACCAGGAGACAAGGTTGCCCTCGGGGTCGAATTCCAGCACCGGCGGCGCCGGCAGGCAGCAATCCCCTATCGGTGGATCGAAGGCCGCCGCCTTGAAATTATCCTCGACGGTCTCGGGCCGGTGCAGCACCCACACATGGTCCCTGTCGTCCACGGAAAGTCCAATGGTAGAGCCCAGCACCCAGTGGTTGGGTAAGGGCTTTGGCCAGAAGGGGTCCACTTCGAACAAGGGGGCTTCGGGAGGGCTTGCCTGCTGGGCCAGGCTTGCGGGCAGGGCAAAGAGCAGAATCAGGCAGGGGAGGGCAAGTTGACGCACGCTGATGGACATCATGACCGACTCCACTGATGGGATGGTTGAAGTGCCACTATAAACCTCGACGGAGAGGTGATCAAACCCCGTAAGTTCTGGCTAGTGGACCATTACTGAACTTTGCGCATGCTCCACTAGCGCGTACATTTTCATCAATCATTGATGGAGGAAGCGGCAAACACCCGGGTGCCGTCAGGCAGGGTCACCTGTCCCACATTGCCCACATGGGGGTGGTTGCGGGCACGCCAGCCGGTGATCACCACTGCGTCCCCTGGCTTCAGGGAATCCCGCCGCCAACCGGCGCGCATCAGCATGTTGGGGCTGCCCATTTCCAGGTTCCAGTTCACCACCTCGCCGTCACTGTCGGCTGCATCCACGTAGATGCGGGCATGGGGGTTCATCCATTCCACCTTGGTCACGGTGCCCTGCAGCTCGATGGGTTGGTTGCGGTCGAATTCGGCGGTGAAGGCGTGGTGGGCGTGGCTGGCCTGTACCTGCAGGGCGAGTAGCAGCATTGACAGCAATAGTTTTCTGATGGTCATGACTCATCTCCGAATGTCATGGATCAAAGTATTGGGTTGATTGTTCATTTTCGTTGCAGATGAATTCGATCAGTTCCCCATTCAGCATGATGCCGTGCTCGGCCCGCACGGTGAAGGGCCGGGTATAGGCCGCGGGATCATCGATGGTGATGTCCACCGTCATCCTGCCATAGTGCGGGCGATTGAAGCGTTCAATGATTCTGGCCTGATCGGTCAGCGGACTGCCGTTGACGTCGAGCCAGCCGCCATCGCGCAGATTGCTGGTTTCCACCACCAGGGTATCCCCTTCCCAGCGGCCGATGGAGTAGCCATACCACCAGGGTTGGGGATCGTTGTCGGGCAATGGACGGCCGTCCATGAATATCTGCCGCAGACCATAGTTGGCTTCCCAGATGATGACGATCAGGTCCGGCAGTTGCAGAATCTTGCGGGGCTGGGGGTGCATGTGGAACTGGGTGTGGCCCATGGGCAGGCAGTGGGCATCGGGATTGTCCTTCATGCCGTCGGCCACGCGCTGGTCGCGCAAGTCACGGGCCCAGTCCTGGTAGGGCAGGCCGCCTTCCATGTTGGCGCCCAGGTCGAAGAAGGTAGCCAGGGGCGGCGTTGCCGCGGAAACTTCTGATGCAATGCCAGCGTTGGCGGCCTGGCGGCCAGGTGCCGAGCGATTGTAGAGTTCCCACAGGCCAGAGAAGTCCGGCCTGCCTTCGGCGGTGCGGGGCGTGGGCGCCAGATAATCGGGCTCGCCGCTGGCGTTGAGCGGCACGTTGGCCGTGGGCCAGTCCGGCCACTGGCTGTAAACTTGGGAGCTGCAGCACCAGAGCGACAAGGTCAGGGCAGTGAGCAGGGTGTGTGTTTTTGTTGTGCTCATCAGGAGGTGGCCCCCACAGGTTCTTATTATGACTTTCCGCTTGAAGCAAGCTGTCACCACTGGTCGCGAGCAGGGCTCGCTCCTACAGTGGGTGGTTGTACCAAACGGCGGCAGTGCTAGGCGATGCCGAGCAGTGGCAGTGGGATGATGCTCAGCTGTCGCAATTTCAATGTTGATGCCGCTGGTAATGCTGCCGCAACAGATCCTTGCCATAGTCATTGCCGTTGGGGGTGCGCACCACCGCGTGGATATGCTCCTTGTAGGGAATGCCACGTGGATACAGGTGGGTGAGCCCCACCGGTGTCTGATGATCGAACTCGATCAGCAGCACCGGGCTCTGGATGCGGTAATAGAACACTGAGTCATCTTCCATGCCGCCCAGCCAGGCGAACCAGGTGTCATCGAGATGGGCCATGACCTCGGTCATGCGCAACCTGGCATGGTCGTCGCGCATGTTGTGCACATAGAGCCGGATCAGGTTCACCAAAGCAGCTTTCTGTTCTTCGCTCAGCTTGCCGCTGTTGATGCCCGCATTGGCAACGATGACGTTGTCACTGAAGGCCTGGGTGAGGATGTTGTTACCGCTTTTCTCGCTGGCGAGAACCGCTTCGGCGCGCTGGGCCGCGTTCAGGGAGCGGGCCAGGGCCAGGCCGCGGTTTTGTTCCTCTTCCATGATGCGGGTGCCGGCATATTTGCCGGATTCCGCCACCACTGGCTCAGAGCCCCAGAACGCCGGGGTCATCACCACCTGGTCGCCCAGCACGAAGTAATTGATGTTGAGATGGTGACCGTCCAGTTGCCAGCCCCAGGGTTCGGTGCTGGAGGGCTCGCCCATCAGGGTGATCCAGTACTTGCCCTCGCCATATTCGAAGAAGTCATTGTCATTGAGTTCGGCCAGGGTTTCGTTGAGGCGCATGCTGTCGCGGGCCAGTTCGAGACCCTTGGCGCTGAGAGAAGCCGCCAGCAGTGCGAAGGCGGCCTGGCGCTGGGTCTCGTCCATCTCGTCGAAGGACACCCCCTGGCGGTGGAAGTCATAGATGCTCTGGTTGGCCCACTTGCGCCATTCCAGGTCGTCCACTGCAAACAAGGTGACCTGACGCTGTTCCTCGCTCAGGCTGGCGAGGAAGGCGGCCGCCGCCGCGCGCACCGGCTCGGTGGAAACGCCAGTGGATTCAATGGCAAACAGGCCTGGCACGACTTCACCATTGGTGGTGACACCCACGAAGGGATTGTTCTGCAGGTAGTTTTCGGCCTGGGCATTGAAACCTCTGGCGCGGGCCAGCACGGCCTCTTCGTTGGCGGCCTGCTGAGCCTGAAGCAGGCCGATGGTGGAAAACAGCGCCACGGCGCCAAGGGGTATTGCAGCCAGTAACAGCAGGCCCTTGCAGGCAGTGGAAAGCCAGTGATGTCTCATGCTGTCCCCCGGAATGGATGGCTGACTTGGGTCAGTCGAATGATCAGGGGACAGCATAGGTAGCGGTGGCGGGGGAGTCAATACTCTTTCCCGTGCCCAGAAATAGCTTGGCTGGCCCAGCGCTACGGACAACTTGTCAGTACCAGCGAACTGTCCTGTACATAGACCTCGCAGCGGGTTTCCCGGTAGACCAGGTCCAGCACATCGTCCAGGGTAAGGTGCTCACCCTTGATATCCATCCAGACAGAGTTGCTGCCATCATCAGGCTGTGGCCTGAAGTGATTGAAGCGGCGTATCGGTGGGGCGGGTATCGCGTGGTGCACTGTGGTGCCGTGACTGATGCCGCCTGAGAGGGCATGGAGAAAGGCGGAGAGATTCACTTGCTTGAGGTCCAAGGTAATGCGGACTTCGTCGGTCTGCGAATTCACTGACAGGAAAAAATACTGCTGGACCAGCATATCCTCCGGGGTATCGGGCATGGCGGCATAGTCAACCACGCTTTCCCTAAGGATGCCGAATTCATCCACTTTTCCGGAAGAGGCGCCACCCCCGGTTTTGAAAACCGAGACCACATAATAGCGATGTGTATCCCTGTCTTCGGGTTTGAAGTGTGGCACCTGGAAGGTGAGCACCTTGGTGGGTGGCAGTTGCAGCAGAGCAGGGTCTACCGGGGGTGCCCCCGGGGCAAGCAGGTCGACGATGCGGGCTTCCCCCACTTCCAGGCGGATCTGTTGCTGAGCGTGGGAAGGGCTGATAGAGACCAGGCTAACAAGAAGCAGGATGAGGCAGGGGGAAAGCAGGGGACGTTTCATGGCAGGCACTCCTCTGTCGTGACATGGATTGCGGGACCTGCTGAACGTCTCCCTGACCGTTGCCGGGCGCACCCGGCACAAGTTACGTTAATTTCACTCGTTTCCTCTGTCAATCCTCTTTTG
>JBJHAY010000022.1:0-2585 GCA_050485205.1 Gammaproteobacteria bacterium | reverse complement strand
GAGACGGCTTTCCGGTATCCTTGTCGCCCCTTTACCAGCAGCAGGACCGCGTTTCATGCCCGACAAATTTCAGATGCTGCCCGAATGGGCGCAGCAACAGGCCGTGATGCTGGCCTGGCCCCATCAGGATACCGACTGGGCACCCTGGCTGGGGGCCATCCAACAGGATTATCTGGCGCTGATCGAGGCCATTTGCACGGAGGTGACGCCGCTGGTGCTGTGTCCCGATGCCGCCGGGCAGGCCTCCATTGAAAAGGCCCTGGCAGGCCGTTGCCGCCACGCGCCGCGCTTCGTCATGGCGTCCTACAACGATACCTGGTGCCGTGACTACGGCCCGGTGACCCTTGGCGCGGCGGACGGCAGTCTGCAATTACTGGATTTCCGCTTCCGTGGCTGGAGCGGCAAGTACGAGTCCAGCCTGGATGACCAGATCAACCAGCAGTTGGCGCCGCTGTGGCAAGCCCCCCTGCGTAGCGTGGATTTCGAATTGGAGGGTGGCAGTATCGAGACCGATGGTGCCGGCACCCTGCTGAGTACCCGTCACTGTCTGTTGGGCAGCGGCCGCAATCCGGGATACAGCCCCGATGCAGTGGAATCCCTGGTATTGAAGCAACTGGGCCTTGAGCGTCTGCTGTGGCTGGGCGAAGGCATGCTGATCGGCGACGACACCGACAGCCACATCGACAACCTGGCGCGTTTCTGCGACCGCGAAACCCTGGTGTATGCCACCTGCACCGATGCCGCCGATCCCCATTATGCCCCGCTCAAAGCAATGGAAGAGGAACTGCGTGCCCTGCGCCAGGCCGACGGCAGTCCTTATCGCCTGCAAGCCCTGCCGTTGCCGACCCCGCAAGTGGATGAAAACGGCAGCCGCCTGCCCGCCAGCTATGTGAACTTCCTGGTGCTCAATGGCAGTGTGCTGGTACCGGTGTTTGGCTGTGAGCAGGATGCCCTGGCCCTGGCCACCCTGCAATTCTGCTTCCCCAACCGCTTGATGGTGCCAGTGCCGGGAGGCAATCTGATTCGTCAATTCGGCGGCCCTCACTGTGCTACGATGCAACTCCCCAGTGGGGTCTTGCGCAATAGAACGCTATCGATACCAAGGAAACCTTCATGACACAGTCGACTCTCCGCGCCGCCGTCATCCAACAACGCGCCTGGCCCGACAAGACCCGCAGCCTGGCCGAGAGTGAGCGCCTGCTGAGTGAGTTGTGCGCGCGGGAAAAGCCGGATCTGGTGCTGCTGCAGGAACTCCACACCACCCACTATTTCTGCCAGGTGGAGGACGCGGACCTGTTCGATCTGGCCGAGCCCCTGGACGGCCCCAGCGCCCAGCGCTTGTCCGCCATGGCGAAACAGCATGGCTGTGTGCTGGTGGGTGGAATTTTCGAAAAACGCGCGCCGGGGGTGTACCACAACACCGCCCTGGTATTCGACAGGGACGGGTCCCTGGCGGGTTATTACCGCAAGATGCATATCCCGGACGATCCCGCCTTCTATGAGAAATTCTATTTCACCCCGGGCGATGCCCGCCGCCTGGATGGCAGCAGCGGCTTCAGTCCCATCAATACCAGTGTCGGCAAGTTGGGCGTGCTGGTGTGCTGGGATCAGTGGTACCCGGAAGCCGCGCGCCTGATGGCCATGGCTGGCGCCGATGTCCTGCTCTATCCCACTGCCATCGGCTGGGACCCCAATGACCAGGAACAGGAAAAACAGCGCCAGCATCAGGCCTGGCATCTGATCCAGCGTTCCCACGCCGTTGCCAATCACCTGCCGGTGCTGGTGGCCAACCGCATCGGTCACGAGCCGGCTCCGGCTGATGCCGGCGCCGGCATCAAGTTCTGGGGCGGTAGTTTCATTGCCGGTCCCCAGGGCGAGTTGCTGGCCGAGGCGGACCATGAGACCCCGACCTGGCTGGTGGCCACCTTGGACCTGTCCCGGACCGAGCAGTTGCGCCGCATCTGGCCCTACTTTCGGGATCGTCGCATCGATGCCTACGAAGGTCTGACCAGCCGCTTCCTGAAACCCTGAGGGTAAGGGGCGGGCTCACTCAGTGGGTGGCCCTTCGCCAGGGCCGCCAGGCATGTGCTGCAATTGCCGGGCAATCATCCAATCCATCACCGTCAACAGACCCTGATAGATCTGCGGTCGCTGCTCCAAGGTACCCAATACCTGGACCACGGCTTCCAAAGTCGAGATGAGGCCAGGGCTGGATGCCTTCCGGATGCGGTAGCGTGAGGGCTGGCTTGGGCTCAGGCTGTAGCGCGGCAGGCTGCGCAAATAAGGCGAGTTGTACAGAATGCGCCGGCTCTTGCGCCAACTGGCATCAATCACTATCAGTGGGCGCGGCCTGCTCCCCTGCAACAGGCTGATATCCTCGGCTTCGCCTGGATAGATCAACACGGGGCCATCCCCCGGGCCCTCGGGCAACATGTGGGCATCCACCACCGTATTGTCGCCTACGCTCAGGGTCTCGCACTGGGCCAGGCCCAACTGCGCGATGCGGGCGGTGCCGATGGCATGGCGGGCCTCCTCCAGATGTTGCACCAGCAACAGCGGCCACTGGTTATCGACCGGCTTGATCA
>JBJHAY010000021.1:0-18955 GCA_050485205.1 Gammaproteobacteria bacterium | reverse complement strand
ATCAAACTTTAAACTCAATCAAGCGCCAAACCCACTCAACTGGCCATTCCAACCAAGCACAACTGTCAGCTACGCCAAAGAAAGAGCAACAGCACTGAAGCTGGAAGGCTGAGTCCCGGGTAGGGACGAGAGGGGCGTATGAGGCCATGGATGGCCTCATCCGAGCTCACAGGGATGTGCTCGATGCGTCCCCGAACGGCCCTACCCGGGACTCGGCCCCAGCCACAAAATTTGCATCACAGCCCGAGCCACAGAACTTGAATAACAGCCCAAGCCACTGAAGCTAAGTAGTAACTACATCAGAGCAAGAGCATCAAGCCACTGAACATTTAACGCTGGTGCCACCGGATCACAAACACAGCTGGTACCCCTGGTCGCGAGCAGGGCTCGCTCCTACAAGGCGGAGGGGGGTTGGCCGGTAACACCCAGCGTTGATAACGGTAACACTTTCGAGGATAATGGCGCCCCTTTCCGGCCAAGCGCACCAGTGCCCAGGTCACTCCAGGAGGAGGAAGCCATGCAGACCATCATGCTGAAAGCCAAACTGCACCGCGCCTGCGTTACCCACGCAGAGCTTCACTACGAAGGCTCCTGCGCCATCGACGGCGACCTGCTGGACCTGGCCGGCATCCGTGAATACGAGCAGATACAGATCTACAACATCGCCAACGGTGAACGCTTCACCACCTATGCCATCCGTGCCGAACACGGCTCCCGCATCATTTCCGTCAACGGCGCCGCGGCCCACAAGGCTTCCGTGGGCGACCGCGTCATCATTTGTGCCTACAGTGGCTACAGCGACGCCGAGTTGCTGAACCACAAGCCGCGCCTGGTGTATCTGGACGAACTCAACCACGTCACCCGCACCGGCAATGCCATTCCGGTCCAGGCCGCCTGAACCGCCGGCTTTTCCCCAGACCCACCACCCGCGTGGTTTTTTCGCTACAATCTGGCCACCCCCAGACAACCCTCAGCAACAAGGGAAGCACGCAGTGGCAGACAGCAAACTTTATCCCGTCCCGGAAACCCTGAAAAAAACCGCCCATCTGGACCTGGATCGCTACCAGGCCATGTACCGGGAATCCATTGACTCACCCGATACCTTCTGGCGTCAGCAAGCCCATGAGTTTCTGCATTGGCAGGAGGATTTTCACAGCGTGAGCCAGGCCGACATGGCCAGGGGCGATATCAAGTGGTTCCTGGGGGGCAAGCTCAACGCCTGCGTCAATTGCCTGGACCGCCACCTGCCACAGCGGGCCAAGCAAACCGCCATCATATGGGAGGCGGATGAGCCAGGCCGCCACCAACGCATCAGTTACCAGAAGGTCCATGAAGCTGTATGTCGGCTCGGCAATGTGCTGCGTCAGCGTGGTGTCAAAAAAGGCGACCGGGTCTGCATCTACATGCCGATGATTCCGGAAGCCGCCTATGCCATGCTGGCCTGCGCGCGCATTGGCGCCATCCACTCGGTGGTGTTTGGTGGCTTCTCCCCCGAAGCCCTCAAGGACCGCATCCTGGATGCCGACTGCCGGGTGGTGATCACCGCTGACGAGGGCGTGCGCGGTGGCCGTCATATCCCTCTGAAGGCCAATACCGACGAAGCCCTGCGCGCCTGTCCCAATGTGGATACCGTGCTGGTGGTGCAACACACCGGCGCCGACGTGGCATGGCACGGCGAGCGGGACTTGTGGTACCACGAGGCCACGGCGGCGGTGCCCGTCAGTTGTGAACCCGAGGCCATGGACAGCGAGGACACCCTGTTCATTCTCTATACCTCAGGTTCCACCGGCAAACCCAAGGGAGTGCTGCACACCACTGGTGGCTACCTGCTGCACGCCGCCATGACCCACAAGTATGTTTTCGATTACCACGAGGGTGATATCTACTGGTGTGCCGCCGATGTCGGCTGGGTCACCGGCCATACCTACATCGTCTACGGGCCGCTGGCCAATGGCGCCACCACCCTCATGTTCGAGGGTGTGCCTACCTACCCAGATGCTTCCCGCTTCTGGCAGATCATTGATCACTTCGACGTCAACCTGTTCTACACCGCGCCCACCGCCATCCGCGCTCTCATGGCCCAGGGTGACAGACCGGTGAAACTGACCTCGCGCACATCCCTGCGGGTACTGGGCTCCGTGGGAGAGCCCATCAATCCGGAAGCCTGGGAATGGTACTACCACGTGGTGGGGAATGGCCGCTGTCCCATCATGGACACCTGGTGGCAAACCGAAACCGGCGGCCACATGATCACCCCGCTGCCCGGCGCCATCGATCTGAAACCTGGTTCCGCCACCCTGCCCTTCTTCGGGGTCAAACCAGCCATTGTGGACCCGGAAGGAAAAATTCTGGAGGGCCCGGCTTCCGGCAACCTGGTGATCACCGCGAGTTGGCCGAGCCAGATCCGCACCGTCTATGGCGATCACCAGCGTTGTGTGGACACTTACTATTCCACCTATCCCGGCTACTACTTCACCGGCGACGGCGTGCGACGCGACGAGGATGGTTACTACTGGATCACCGGCAGGGTGGACGACGTGCTCAATGTTTCCGGGCATCGCCTGGGCACCGCCGAAATCGAAAGCGCCCTGGTGTTGCATGAACATGTGGCGGAAGCAGCGGTGGTGGGCTATCCCCATCCCATCAAGGGACAGGCCATCTATGCCTATGTGACCCTGGTGGTGGGTGTGGAACCCAGTGATGAACTGAAAAAGGCGTTGATCCAACTGGTAGCGCACGAGATCAGCCCCATCGCCAAACCCGATCTGATCCAGTGGGCGCCGGGCCTGCCCAAGACCCGTTCCGGGAAGATCATGCGCCGCATCCTGCGCAAGATCGCCGCCAATGAGTTGGACAACCTGGGAGACATCTCAACTCTCGCCGATCCCGCAGTAGTGGAACATCTGATAGAGCACCGCCTCAATCATGACTGAGCCTGCGATGGCCCGCTAGCGATAATTTATTCTGGAATCAGAAATAAAAAGCCGGTCAGCGGGTCATAGTGATTATCCGGCATGGGCCATTCGGCCGACAACAATACCCGTCATCAAGGCAGTAACGGTTGCCGGTCACGGCGGCTCGGTGTTTCGCCGCTCTTTCGTAATCAAGGGTTGATTAGAAGGGGACGAACATGACACACCATCTCGGCACAATACCCACTTCCAAGCTTTTAGCGGCTTTTCTGTTTCTGATCCTGTTGCCGGCACTGCCGGCCCAAGCTGACTTTCATGACTGGAGGATCGTCTCGATCTACTCGAATCCCGACGGATCCCTGCAATACATCCAATTGTTGTCGAGTACGGAAGGTCAGGGAGTCTTGGGGGGGCACCGTATCGTTGCGACTCCCCAGAATGGTTCAGAATCCAAGATATTCGAATTTCCCAATAATATTACGGGCTCCACTCTCAACCGTTTCCTGCTGCTGGCAACCGACAACCTGGCCTCCTTGCCCGGCGGCATTGAAGCGGATTTTGTGATCCCTGCGGGCTTCCTCCCGCTCACTGGAGGCTCCCTGGTGTTCGAGGGCGCCGACAGCTTCCAATATACAGCCGGCCAGTTGCCCAAAAACGGCTCTCAGGCTTTGAGCCGCACCCAGGGCGCCGTCACTGCGGCGGTACAGAATTTCATCGGCCAATTCTCCACCATCACGGATCAGGCGCACGGATTCTATGACGCTTCAACCATGACCGTGCACCTGCCAGTCGTCAACATCCCAGGCACTGGTGTCTTCGGAGCCACCTTGGAAGTCACCAGTCTCACTCCCATCACCTTGCGACTACTGTCCCACTATGAGTATGCCAGTGGCATTTCCCTACATCAGAATGCCGCCCTGTTTTCGGGGGGTGTGCTACAGGTGCCGGCGGTTCGAATCGGCAACGAGGTGATGGCGAGACAACTGGACCTGATCGACGCCAGTAATTTCACGTTCAGCAATTTACGCCTGCTTGAGCCAGGACCAGGCCTGGCACCGGATCCAGAACCTGCGCCACAAGAGCCCTCGGAGCCCAATGCCGAGCAAATCGCCCTTGAGCAAAGCATCGCACGTGGCTCTTCCCTGTACCAGCAGCGCTGCGCCGTCTGCCACTGTACCCAAGGTCAGGGTTTCTGTTCCTCGGGGGCACCCTCGCTGAGAAACTCTACACTGGCCAGCAGCGACATGAGTATTTTCATTGATACATCCATGCCCCTGGGCAATGCTTCGGCCTGCACCGACCAGTGCGCAGAGGATACCGCCAATTTCATCCTCCACTCATTCGCGGGAGAATTCACAGGCAGTCCTGGAGAAGACTACCAGGGCATACCAGGATACACACAATAGCCATGATCGATAATTCAATAAATACCGGAGTCATGCCATGGGCCAACAGCCGTGTTCGCCTGGCCGCATGGCTTTTTACGCTGAGTGTTCTCATTCAACCAGCCTCTGCTTGGGCAGCCGCAGCGGGAGAAAACGCGGTTGACTTCACCCTGCCCGGCATGCGTGCCCAGGACCCCGCCAGTGTGACTCTTGCCGACTTCCGGGGCAAAGTCATCTACCTGGACTTCTGGGCATCCTGGTGCGCGCCCTGCCTGGTCTCGATGCCCCTGCTGGACATGTTGCGGAACCGGCATGCCGATGCTGGTTTCGAAGTCATCGCGGTCAACCTGGATACAGACATTGATGACGGGCTTTACTTCCTAGATGACAATCCAGTCGACTATCCAGTGGTTCATGACGCTGGTGGAGAAACTCCCGCGCTTTATCAGGTCCGCGGCATGCCTACCTCCTTCCTGATCCGCCGCGACGGCAGCATCGACATGGTCCACGTGGGATTCCGTCGCAGTGACATCACCATGATCGAACAGGCTGTGTTGCGGCTGCTGGGAGAATGAATCATGCCCACACTTGATTGGCGAGCATTGCTTCCCCTGCTATTGGTGCTGCTGTCATCCGGCTGCCAGACTGTGGAAGCCTGGGAACGGGGCTATCTCGCAAGGCCGGAAATGGCAATTCACGCCGATCCCCTGGAAAGCGCGCTAAGCAGCCATATCCAGTTCAGCAAGGAGGCCTCCAGTGGTGGCAACAGCGCCAGTGGGGGAGGTTGTGGCTGCAACTGACAAGCCCGCCTCCGAGCTTTTGTTTCGCTCCGGCACCATGCTGGCGCTGACCGCCTCTGCCATGGCCTTGCCCGGGGTGGCCGGACTCGCCAGGGCAGATGCGCCCCCCACCAGAACCACAATCGCCTACCGCTATTCAAGCTATCAGGAAGATGATCTTGCAGTCAGACATCGGGTGGCTGGCGACCTGAGCCGCTACGACATCGATGTCCATCAACTGAGGCTGGTCAAGCCAGTAGGTGATGACTTTGCAGTCACGGTGAATAGCAGCTACGAAAGCATGGGCGGTGCTTCTCCCTGGTACACACAACGCCTCGTCAATGACCGTCCCGGTGTAATCATGAGTGGCGCCACCATTGTCGAACGAAGGCGGGAGATCATCGCCAATGGCCGCTACTATCTCGACAATGGCACCATCGCCGCCACTACCAGCGTTTCCAACGAGAATGACTACCGCTCCCTCAGTTTTGGCGTCGATGGTGAACGACACTACCGCAACAATCAGATAACGGTCGCGGCGGGGCTGAGTCATGCCAGAGACAAAATCACACCGACGGATGCAGCCTTGTTCGGCAGAATTACCGAAGCCCGCAAGAGAAGCTCGTCGGGCTTCGTGTCATTCAGTTTCATCCTGGACCCGGTGACACTGCTGCAAACAGGTGTCAGTGTGACACAGCTCTCCGGCTTCCTCTCAGATCCTTACAAACTGCGTGATATCAGACCGGATTACAGGACACAGCTGGCCTGGAGCAATGCCTACCGGCGCTTTTTCGTCAGCGCCAATGCTTCCATGCATGCTGATTATCGCTACTACCGGGACAGCTTCGGCATCGATTCCCATACTCTTGACCTGGCCTGGCATCAGAACCTGGGCAGAAACTTCAGGATAGTGCCGAGCTTCAGATATTACAGCCAAGACAGCGCCGACTTCTTCAGGGTGGTGGATGATTTCTCCCTGCCCCTTTCCACATTCCAGTCCAGCGACTACAGACTGGCCGATTTCGGCGCCATCAGCGGCGGATTGCGGCTCGTCGCCTACAACCGGGACTGGCAACTGACAGTGGCGGGTGAACGTTATATTGCCGATGCTGGATTCGCCCTGCGCACGCCCCACGAAGCCGCTCCCGCGCTGGTCCGCTACAAACGCATCAGCGTCGGGCTTGAGCGCCAATTCTGATGCACTCCCATGCTTTCACGGCCATCGGACGTGCTGATGCCGGGTTCCTTGATTACCATGAGGAGGTGCTGTGCCAACCATCGGCTGGCCCGATAACGGCGTTATTGGCCGACACCGTCACCATCCTTGCCGGTCCCTCCATGGTGGAAGGTCTGATCGAACACCGCCTCAATCACTGAGGCGGGCGGCACAGCCATCCAGATGACGGTCTCCCACGGCGAGAGTGGCCTGATAGTCAAAGCTCTGGCCGCTCATGCTGTCCTGACAGCTGGCCGCTCTGATCAACAGACTCATGTCCTCGCTGGCGGACAGCTCATAGTAAAGCTCCGAGGCACTCCCTTGCGGTGGTGTGTAGGGAAAAACATGACTGATGGAGCCATAATCCAGCAGGACGCCGATTTCCCCCTCCCAACCAATTTCCACCAACCAGCCCGGCTCATTGCCTTGGGCACGCCAGACCACCAGGTTGGAGCCCTCTGGATGACGCGGCTGTCTGGCAAGGTCCAGTGTACAGGTGCCCAGTTCCCTGCCGTCGATGACGATGAGGGCTTCCGAACCCCGGTTCCAGTAAAGGGTATCCCCTTCCTGGTAGCGGGCACCAGAGGCAGCCACCACCTGGGGCAGGGTGTAGGACGCACTATCCACCTGCAAGTCAACCCAGTCCTGGCGGTGATGAACAGCCGCAACCAAGCCGTCCGCACAGGCGAACAACAGCCGTTGGCTGCCAACGGGGGTGGTTGGCGCATGCATGCCCGGCGTGGCGCAGGCGCCCAGGAGCATGAATCCAGCAAAAACGAGTGGCCGAATCATCGATGATTTCCTCCTTGGCTATTCTGCTCTGCTTTACGGTTTCCAGACAAGTCATGCGCACCTGGGCCGACTCACCAACCTAGACATTCCGGCAAGCCCCGCGTCCGCGGAAGCACATTCTGACCTGGGCTGGGACGGCCGCCGCGGGAAGGCTGGTGCAATAACCGGGCTAGCGGCTATTTGCTCATAAAAATCACCAGCTTGATAACTCTAGCCATGGGGCGCCTGCTACAATTGGCGATCCAGACATGACATCACCAGCCCCTGGTGGCGCCGGTCATGGTGAGGGTCCGCATGTTCGGCGCTGGCAATGCCAGCGCGCGACAGCCAGCACCCGCAAGGGAATTCCGAGAGGTCACGGGCAGTTCAATGGACACCAGCATATTACTGATAGGCGCCGCACTGCTGCTGGCGGGAATCCTGGTCAGTCCCTTGTCCAACCGGCTCGGGGTGCCCGTGCTGCTGTTCTTCCTGGCGCTGGGCATGCTGGCGGGGGAGGATGGTCCGGGCCACATCATCTTCAACGACATCAGCCTGGCGTTTCAGATCGCCAACCTGGCCCTGGCCATCATCCTGCTGGATGGCGGCATGCGCACTCATGTGGAGTCCTTCCGCGTCGCCCTGCGTCCAGCCATGGTGCTGGCCACCGCCGGGGTCATGCTCACCGCGCTGATCTGTGGATTGGTAGCAGTATGGCTGCTGGAACTGCCACTGGTCATCGGCCTGTTGATTGGCGCCATCATCTCCTCCACCGATGCCGCCGCGGTATTTTCCCTGCTGCAAAACAGTGGCCTGAACCTCAACGAGCGTGTGGCCGCCACCCTGGAAACTGAGTCCGGCAGCAACGACCCCATGGCCATTTTTCTCACCCTGCTGTTCATCCAGATGGCCCAGGAAGACACTGGCACCGGCTGGTGGCAGCCGCTGTGGATGCTGATCAATCAATTCGGGCTGGGCAGCCTGGCTGGCATCCTCGGGGGCTTGCTGGTGGCACGCCTGCTGTCCATGGTGGTGTTGGCCCAGGCCCTCTACCCCTTGCTGGTGATGTCCAGCGGCATCGTGCTGTTTTCGCTCACCTACCTGCTGGGAGGGTGCGGCTTTCTCGCCATCTTCCTGTTGGGGTTGGTGCTGGCCAGCCGCGGCAATTCCCGCATGGGCACCATCCTGCAGATTCATGACGGCCTGGCCTGGTTGGCGCAATTGGTACTGTTCCTTTTGCTGGGCCTGCTGGTGACCCCTTCGGCCTTGCTGGACAACATCGGGGCTGCCCTCTTGATTGCCTTTACCCTGATACTGGTGGCCCGCCCCCTGTCGGTGCTGGCATCGATCCTGCCCTTCGGCTTTTCCCGCAATGAAGTGGTGTTCATCTCCTGGGTCGGTCTGCGTGGCGCCGTCCCCATCGTACTGGCCATCTTCCCGCTGATGGCGGGCCTGCCCTTTGCCGGCACCATCTTTCAAATCACCTTCGTGGTGGTCTTGATCAGCCTGCTGCTACAGGGCGCCACCATTGCCCCCCTGGCACGCTGGCTGAAACCGGAAGTCCCCGGCGCTGTGGAGCCCGGCCTGCGCGTCTACCTGGATCTGGCAGAGGCAGGCGACCACGAGTTGATGCTGTTTCCTCTCAAGGGGGAGCGCTGGCGCACGCCAGTGGAAATCACCGACATCCACCTGCCGGACCCGGCCCGTATCGTGATGTTTTTCCGCGACGGGGAAATGCTGGAGCGGCGCCGGGGCTTCATGACCCGCGAGCATGATGTGATCGCGGTATTGGCGCATCGCGATCAGGTCCGCGACGTGGCGCAGATTCTTGGCTCCCACGAACCCCCGGAACGCCTCACCGATCGCCGTTTCTTCGGTGAATTCACCGTCAATGGCGACGCCCTGCTCAAGGATGTGCAATTGATGTACGGCTTCAAGGTGGATCGCTTCGAGCCCTCGTTCAGTCTGGCCGCGTGCTTCGCCAAAACCACTCGTGGCCATCCGGTGGTGGGCGACCGCCTCGACCTTGGCAGTATCCTGCTGGTGGCGCGTGAAGTGCAGGGTGACAAGGTCACCAAGGTCGGCCTCAAGCTGAGCAAGTCCTGATGCGAGCTGTCACCCGTCTGCGGGGCATGCTGTCACAGGTTGTGTGGACCGATCTGGCGCTGGCCTGGTTCGAGTGTCCCGCCTGTCACGGCAAGCGTCCAGCGTTACGGCTGCGCAGTGATGAAATCGGTATCCGCTGCCTTGTCTGCCGCGCCAGCGCGGTGAGTCTGTCGCTGATCGCGGCGCTGCGGGAACAGGTACCCGATCTGTCCCGGCGTCATGTGTTCGAGATGTCGGCGCGTGGCCCCCTCTACCACTATCTGCGGCGCCATGCCGGCAAGTTGCACTGCTCGGAATATTTCCCCGGGGTTGCCCCAGGCACTCTGGTCAATGGCGTCGAATGCCAGGATGCCCAGGCCCTGAATCTGGCCAGCGGACAATTCGACCTTTGCACCTCCACCGAGGTGTTCGAGCATGTTGCCGATGACCACCGGGCCTTCCAGGAAATGCACCGGGTATTGGCTCCAGGTGGCCTGCTGCTGTTCAGCGTGCCGATAGATCCCAAGGCCGCCACCCTGGAACGGGCTCGCCTGCTGCCGGATGGCACGGTACAGCACCTGCTGCCACCCGAATATCACCTTGATCCCCATGCCGGACACCAGGGCATCCTCGCCTTCCGCACTTACGGCGGCGACATCACCCAACGCTTGCTGGATGCCGGCTTCAGCGCTGCCGCCATCATTCGCCCAGATTGGAAAATTCCCTGGGACCATGCCAGGCCAGTGGTGCTGGCGCGGCGTTGAGAATACGCCACGACAGGTGAATCTAGTGGGTCAGGCGCAAAATCTGGCTGTGCTCCTGAGATTACCGAACTTCACGCATGGTCCACTAGCCAATATCCGGGCTATACTCAGGGCTTAGCAACCATCGCGTAGTCCCATGGAACATAGTCCCGCCATTGCCGCCATCGCACAGATCATCCAGCTCTCAGTGGCGCCGGTTTTCCTGTTGGCCGGTATCGCCGGTTTTCTGAATGTGCTCTCCATGCGTCTGGGCCGTATCGTGGATCGTACCCGCATCGTCGAAGGCCAGTTGTTCCATACCCACGACGAGAACCGCAAAAATCTGCTGCAACTGGAAATCACCGCGCTCTGGAAGCGTATTCGCCTCATCAACTGGGGCATCCGCCTCTGCGTCTCGGGCGCCTTGCTGGTGTGTCTGGTGATCGTCACCCTGTTCATCGGTGACTTCAGCACGGTCAACCTGTCGGTGATGATTGCCGTCCTGTTCGTGGTGGCGATGATGCTGGTGATCAGCGGGCTGATTTTCCTGCTGGTGGAAGTCAGCATCTCCACCGGCCGCATGCGCCAGGGACTGCAACTCATCATCGAAGAAAACAGTTGACGCCGACGCCGCCACTGCCATGAACAGCCAGCCCCCAGCCCAGGGAATCCCGCTCAGTCAGTTGGCATGGCTGGTGGCCCTGCTGCCCTTCGTCACCACCCATGTCAGTTACCTGCTGGCCGCCTGGATGGGCCATGTACCCTGGTGCGTACCCTACTGGGACAGTTGCACCTCCATCAGCGCCACCGGCCGCGAACTGCCTGAGAAGATCTGGTTCAAGCTGGGCATGATTCCAGCCGGCCTGGCGGCCATGTGTCTGTGGTGGTGCGCCGCCGCCTGGCACCGGCATGTGCTGGGAAACAGCACTCATCCGCGCACACTGGCGGCCGTGCCCTGGCTCGGCACACTGGCGGCAATGTGCCTGATTCTCTACACCATCGCCCTGGGGGAAGAAGGCGATGCCTACCGCCTGTTGCGGCGCACGGGAGTCACCCTCTCATTTGCCCTCACCTATCTCTCGCAACTGCTGATGACCAGGTTGATCGGGGAAATGGCCACGCGACGCCAGGATGCCTGGCTACAGCGCTGGCATGACCATCTGTTCGTGCTCAGCAGCCTGCTGCTGGTGGTGGGGATCAGCAGTGTCACCCTGGAGATAATGGCCAAGGATGTCCACCGCGAGGTGGAGGATGCCTTTGAGTGGGTGATGGCCTTGTTGCTGAATTGTTACTTTGTGGGAATGGCACTGATCTGGCGTCGCGGCAGCGTGATGCTGGCAGTCACCACGCCATGGAAGCTCAATCAGTCCTCTGAACGCTGAGGGGCTGACCCTCGACACCGGCATAGAACACCAGCAATTCTGCTGTCTCGCTGCCTGGGTTTTCTCCATGGTGCCAGGTGTCCTGGGTCTCGATGATGGCATCCCCCGCTTCCAGTACAAGGCTCTCGCCACTGTCTGTCACCACGCGAAGACTGCCTCTCAGCAGAACACCGGCGGTAATGGTTTGGTGGTGGAGATGCACGGGGAGCATGGCGCCGGGCTCGATGATGACCCGCGCCATGGTGATCTGTGGCTGCCCTGGCGGATAGGCCGGCAGCGGAGTTCCCTCCCAACTGTGGCTGGCGCTGTGGATGGTGATGACCGATACCGGCTCCTGCGCCGCCGCTGCCTGGCTCAGCGTCAGTCCCGTCATCAGGACAAGCGCCCACAGCCGGTTCTTCATGCCAGTCACGTCAATGATGATCATGCTGTCCTCCGCCCTGCGTGGCTGGCTCATTGAGAACGCTGCGCACCGGTAGCGAAACGGTTTTCTCCAATCCCCCCTCGAATTCCAGGGTGAGCTCCACGTTGTCTCCCTCGCTGAGCGCGGCGCGCAAGCCCATCAGCATCAGATGCATGCCGCCAGACTCCAGCACGGCGCTGTCTCCGGCTGCAATCCGCAAGGTGGGCAGATGCCGCATCACCATGCTGCCATTTTCCATCTGGGTGGTGTGCAATTCGGAAAAAAATGCCGCCGGGGTTCTGGCCCCCACCAGTACCACCGGGGTTTCACCGTGGTTGTGGATGCGCATGTAGGCGGCGGTGTTGGTGGCCGAGGGGGGCAGTCCCCGCACATAACCCTCAGCCACCATCACGTGGTCGAGGTCAGCGGCCTGAGCAGACAGCCCCAGACTCAGCAAGCAGATGAAGGCAATACACTTGTTCATGGTTGGCACTCGGAATAGAAATTGAAAGGGTCAGCGCTCACGCCGTCTCAGGGAGTCGCATTGAGTTGGATGCCTGGAGGATTGCCCAGCGCGATGTTGCCACGCAGCCGGAAACCACCCACCGCCTCCCGCATCACCTGGTAGATCCAGCGCGCCTCCTCATCACTGCGGGCAGTGATCAGGAAAGTGGCATTTTCCCGCATCACCAATTGGCCGATTTCCGCCAGTTGCACCATGATCTCCAGGCTCTTGGCGCGCAGCCCTTCGGGGTCCAGGGCATAGAAATCCAGCTTGCTCTTGCGGGCCTCGTCCAGGCGTTGACGGGTAGTGGCGATGCGGGGGTTGTCACGGTTGATCTGGGTGGCGCGGCGCAGTTGATTGTCGGCGGAGTCGAACTGACCGATGGCAATGCTGGCTTCCGCCAGTTCCACGTAGCGCTCGGCAATCTGGCGGATACCAGACAGCGCCACCTCATTGCCGGGATCATAATTCAACACCTGCTGATAGCGGTCATAGGCGTTGTTGCCGCTGGGTTGGGTCAGACGGTTATCCTCATAGGCATTGCGGGCCTCGTAGAGCATGTCGGCAATGATGCGCATGCGCGCCACGGTGGCAAAGTCAGGGCCGGCCGGCGCCGGTTCTTCTTCCACTTCAGGCTCCGGTGGAGGCGCCGGCACATAGACGATCTGACCACTGTCAGTGGGAACACAGGCAGCCAACAGCAGCAAGGCAAGGGATGCACAGCACCCCTGGAATATGCGCTTGATAATCCGGGCCAGCATTGTATTCATTCGGTTCAAGACCCCTGTGAGTCGACGTCTGTGCGGCCTATAGTAATCCATCGAAAGGTAAATAGCCCAGCCAATCCCCTTCCGCCACCACCTGGCCGGCAGGGATGATGGCGAGGCCGTCGGCCCAGGACAGGGATGTCATCAGGCTGGAGCCTTGATTGGCAAAGGCCATCAGGCGGTCCAGGCCATCGGCGTCAGCCACGCGCCTGACCCTGAGATATTCCTGGCGCGATGCTGGCTTGTGACGGCTGAACCCAGCCTGAACACGCAGTGGACGCGGCCGTGTTTGCGAGGCACCCTGCAAGCGCAGCAAACAAGGCTTTACCAACTGGGTAAAGGTCACGAACACAGCCACTGGATTTCCTGGCAAACCGAAAAACAGTCGCTCCAGCACCCTGCCAAAGGCGAAGGGCTTACCGGGCTTGATGGCGAGCTTCCACAAGTCCAGGTGACCGAGTCTGGCAACCGCCGCCTTGACATGATCCTCTTCCCCCACCGAGACCCCGCCAGTGGTAATGAGGCAGTCGGCATCCTGGGCCGCCTGCCGCAGCACCGCCTCGGTTCCCCCGACGTCATCGGCAATGATGCCGTGACACTTCACCTCCAGGCCCATGCCCCGCAACAGAGCGGCCAAGGTATAACTATTGGAATCATAGAGTTGGCCTGGGGCCAAGGGCTGGCCCGGGGCCACCACTTCATCTCCGGTATTGACGATGGCAATCCTCGGCGGCCGGCTGACAGCCACCGTCTCGATACCCAGTGACGCCAGCAGGCCAATATCCTGGGGGCGCAGCAGATGCCCCGCCGTCAGCACCGCCTCGCCCTTGGCCACATCGTGCCCGGCCAGACGAATGTTGTCACCGGGCCGGGGCATCTGCAGGATGGTGACGCTTTCCCCATCAAAACGGCAATCCTCCTGTATCACTACCGCGTCGGCGCCCTCTGGCACCAGCGCCCCGGTAAAGATGCGGGCAGCCGTGCCAGGGACCAGCGCTTGTCCAGGATGTCCGGCGGCGATCCGTTGACTGAGCCGCAATGGCGATCCCTCGCCGCGCAGATCGGCACAGCGCAGGGCCACGCCGTCCATGGCGCTGTTGTCGTAGGCTGGTACGTCGAATTGGGCTACCTGGGTTTCGGCCAGCACCCGACCCAATGCCTGCCCCAAAGGCAGGCGTGACACCTGCTGCCAGGGCTCCACGGAGTCCAGCAGACGCGTCAGCGCCTCATCAACCGGCATCAGGCTCACTGCTTGCATGGTCATGGCTCCCGCCTCGGAAATGCGGGCATTGTAACCCATCGAACCCGGGATATACGGTACAATGCGCCGCCTCTATTCCTGACTCGATCCTTATGTCTCCTGACTCCACGCTGTTCCTTATCGTGGCTCCGCTGATCTGTTTCATCGGCGCCTATCTTTCCGCCATCGCCGGGCTCGGTGGTGGCCTGGTGGTGGTGGCGGCCTGCTCCCAGATCATGCCCCTGTCCATGGTGGTGCCCCTGACCAGCGTTTTCGTGCTGTCCGGACAGGTGGCACGGATGATCCAGTACCGCGATCACATCGACTGGAGTATCACCATTCCCTTCATACCGGGCTCGTTGATCGGCGCCATCATTGGCTCCTACATTTATTTCAGTCTGCCGGAGGTCTTCATTGCCCTGCTGTTGGGCAGCGTGATGATGTGGTTCTGTTGGGTGCCCAGCTCACCTTCTTCACGAAAAATCGCCGCCAACATTCCCCAGCCCTGGTTCTGGGTAGGCATTTTTCATACTTTC
Organism: Gammaproteobacteria bacterium; assembly: GCA_050485205.1. Lineage (GTDB taxonomy): Bacteria > Pseudomonadota > Gammaproteobacteria > Pseudomonadales > Pseudohongiellaceae > JAVVEZ01. Next base: position 4,231 of record JBJHAY010000021.1, on the reverse strand, counting down.
TTTTCCACCCTGTCGGGTGTTGGCGGGCTGTTCCAGTCAATGATGGTGAACAGCAAGCTGAGCCGCCACGCGATAGTGGCCACCATCGCCGGTACCTTGCTGTTCATGTCGCTGTTCAAGGCGGCGGGGTACATGCTTGCCGGCTTCGATTACCGGCCTTATGTGGGCGTGATCGTGCTGTCATGGATTGCCGGTATCGCCGGCACCAGGGTGGGACGCAATTTTCTGGAACGGTTTTCGGATCTGTTCTTCCGGCGCCTGCTCAAGACGGTGGTGACGATTTTTTCCTTGCGCCTTTTCTGGCAGGCAGGCGTGATCCTCTGGTCTTGACTGTTGTCTTGTCATGGCCAGCTTTCCCAGGCGCCGAAGGCGCCGCTTCCGCCCTGACCGGGGTCATGACCTCAGGCGATTGCGGCGTGGGCAAGGGTTGGTGCCTGCCATAAAGCTTCTCCAACACCTTGATCACCGCGGCGGCGCGGGAGCGCTGCTTGATGCCAAAGGTATCCATTATTCGGTGGGTACTCAGCACCGTGTTCTTGATGTAGGGCTTGACCACTGGCACCACCTTGAAACTCAGCTGGTCGATGCAGGCGGCCAGTTCCTCATCAAACTTGGCGGCTTCCTTGAGCACAAACTCCACAAATTGTTGCTGGGACTGCGGCATCAAGGCGCAGTAGTGGTAGGTCCCCCAAACCTCGGCACCGCAATCAATCTGGCGCATGATCGCCAGTATCACCCTGGCCACATCCTCGGCTGGCGTGGGAGAGAAACGATGATCCATGACCTCCACCTTGCCCTGGAATTTCTTGCAGGCAGCAATATGGAGCCGGAAAAACTTGTCGCGGTGCTCGCTGAACATCCAGTCGGTACGCAGAATCACGTGGCGCTTCAGCACTTCCCTGATGGCCCGCTCTCCATACCACTTGCTCAGGCCATAGCGGCAACTGGGGTTGGTGGCATCGTCCTCGTCATAGGGTCGACTCTTGAGGCCATCGAAGACATAGCTGGAGGAGTGATGCAGCAAGGGAATATGGAGATGATCGCAGGCCTGGGCCAGGGTCGAGACTCCCAGGGTGTTGAGGGCGTCACACTGGCGCGCCGCTTCCGGGTCTAACTCTGCTTTTTCAAGGTTGGTATAGGCGGCCACGTTGACAACCTGGCTTGGATCAACCCGGGTAATAAGGCGGGCCACGTCCATTTCCTTCAACAGATCGACCTGGTCCGTGGCCAGCGCCTCGTATTCCACCTGCTGGCTGTCAAGCAGGGACACCAGTTCCCTGCCCAGCTGACTGCTTGCCCCTAGTACCAGTAACTTCACCGCGGAATATGCCCGTTTACACCCAATTCAATCCTGCAAATCCTCAACCGGTACCCGTTTGTGATGTTCAGAAGGGGATGTCGTCATCGAAATTATCGAAGTCTGCCGGCGTTGGCTGGGATGAGGGACGTTGCTGGCCGCCACCCTGCCCCTGAGCACTGGGTTGGCTGGGCTGATAGTTGTCACCACCGCCACCGCCTCTGCTGTCCAGCATCTGCATTTCATTGGCGATGATTTCGGTGGAGTAGCGCTTGACACCATCCTGCTCCCAGGAACGGGTGCGCAGACTCCCCTCGACATAGAGCTTGGAACCCTTGCGGACATATTCCGCGGCAATTTCCGCCAGGCGCTGGTACATGGTGACACGATGCCATTCAGTGCGCTCCTGCTGCTGCCCGGTGTTCTTGTCCTTCCACACCTCTGAGGTAGCCAGTGAGAAGTTGGTGACGGCTCCGCCACTGGGCAGGTAGCGGGTTTCCGGGTCCGAGCCCACGTTGCCCACCAATATCACTTTGTTGACGCCTCTGCTTGCCACGATAGTCCTCCCAGTCATTGTCAGGCGGCTGCTACTTGATAACGGGCTAGTCTAGCACGGCTGGGCGATCTTGCACGGGGAAAATTGCAGCCCGAAGCCCGCGGCCACGACCTGAAAATTTTTTTGGGGAAAACCGGCAAAGCGGGTAAGATAGCACCCTCTTCGCATATGCGCCCGTAGCTCAGCTGGATAGAGCGTTGCCCTCCGGAGGCAAAGGTCAGAGGTTCGAATCCTCTCGGGCGCGCCATTTCATGTTCACAGCCCTTCAAAACCCTTCAAGGTGAGCGGTGATGGGTATTTGTCAGAGATTTATGTTGATCTCTCACACCACCCGTCTCAAGGAATAGCTGGTGCTGCGCCCACCCGCGGAGTCGCGGGTCAAAATGCCGCGATCAACCAGATCCGTAATGTCTCTGAGCGCCGTGTCCTGCGATGTTTTGGCAAGTTTTGCCCATTTCGACGAGGTGAGTTTGCCTTCGAAGCCATCAAGCAATCTATTGATCACCATGTGCTGTCGGGCGTTGAGCGGCTGGTCTTTGATGGCGTCCCAAAAGCGGGCTTTTTGCAAAATACCGCCGAGGGTCTCTTCTGCTCCCCCTATGGCACGGTCAAGACACGCCAGAAACCAGTCAATCCAGTCGGATATGTCCAAATCGCCCTTCTGGGTGAATTCCAAAACGTTGTAATACTTTTTCCTGTCCAGGCGAATTTGTGCTGACATGCTGTAAAAGCGTTGCGGGCTTTGCTCGGAACGCGCCAATGCCATATCGGCAATCGCACGCGCAATGCGTCCATTCCCGTCATCGAAAGGGTGGATCGTGACAAACCACAGATGTGCAATCGCGGCTTTCAAGACTGGATCAAGAGCAGCACCATCGGCCTCAAACCATTGTAGAAATACCGCCATTTCCCGCTCCAGAGATCCGGCCGCCGGGGCTTCATAGTGGACATGCTCGCGCCCCATCGGACCTGAAACGACCTGCATCGGCCCTGAGCTTTCATCACGCCAGGCACCAATGGTGATCTTTGTCATGCCACTGCGCCCAGAGGGAAACAAGGCCGCATGCCATGCGAACAAGCGTTCATCGCTGAGAGGCGTGGCATATTTTTGCGTGGCGTCAAGCATCATCTCAACAACGCCCTCGACATGACGGTCAGCAGGAGCCAGACCGCCGATATCCATACCCAGGCGCCTAGCGATGGAGGATCGAACTTGCTCCTTGTCGAGGATCTCGCCCTCAATTTCGCTGGATTTGAGAACATCCTCCGTCAAGATCGCAAGGACGGCTTCTGCTTGCAGATCGAAGCCCAGCGCCTCCATGCGCCCAATCAAGCGACCCTGACGGTGCCGGACAGACGCCAGGCGCTGACTTACGAGGGACTCATCCCAACGAAAATTCGGCCATTCTGCTAATTGATGGATATATTTTGGCATTCTCCGCACCTCATGCGGAGATTATGGGTGATATTCGCCGCAGAAACAACATTAATGTCCGCAGTGTTTGCGGTGATTAAAGGCATTATTCGCCGCATGGAAGCATCAAGGTGTGTCTGTGGAGCAATCCGGCAAATCAACAATTGGGTGGCACTCCCCCCGCCAGGCTGGCTCAATGAAGATGTTCCCATCAACTGTTTGTGGGGGTATGGATTTCCTTGCCCATGGCACACCTTGGCTAATGTGGCAGCTATCACTAGGCCGCCGCCGGTGGCTATAATGGTGCCTTTTGCCACCAGCCTCGAACTCATGGACAAGATCATCGTCAGGGGTGCCCGCACCCACAACCTGAAGAACATCGACGTCACCATTCCCAGGGACCAGTTGGTGGTCATTACCGGCCTGTCGGGCTCTGGCAAGTCTTCCCTGGCCTTCGACACCCTCTACGCCGAAGGACAGCGGCGCTACGTGGAATCGCTCTCCACCTATGCGCGGCAGTTCCTGTCGATGATGGACAAGCCGGACATGGACCAGATCTCCGGCCTCTCTCCGGCGATTTCCATCGAACAGAAGTCCACCTCCCACAACCCCCGCTCCACCGTGGGCACCATCACTGAAATCTACGACTATCTGCGACTGCTGTTCGCCCGGGTCGGCGACCCCTACTGTCCCGAACATCACAAGAAGCTGGAAGCCCAGACCGTGAGTCAGATGGTGGACCAGGTGCTGGCGCTGCCGGAGGGCACCCGCATCATGCTGCTGGCGCCAGTGGTGAGAGAGCGCAAGGGCGAACACCTGCATGTGTTCAACGAACTCAAGACCAATGGCTTCATCAGGGCGCGGGTGGATGGCATCGTCACCGAACTGGACTACCCTCCCACCCTGGAAAAGAACAAGAAGCACACCATCGAAGTGGTGATCGATCGCTTCAAGGTGCGCGCCG